>DASYTI010000244.1 GCA_036002485.1 Candidatus Methylomirabilota bacterium
GCTGGATCGTTCCCCGGCGGTACGTGCAGCGCGTGGGCGAGGACGGATTCAAGCGCGCGCCGGTGGGCGCCGGCCCCTATCGGTTCGTCTCGTTCACGCCGGGCGTGGAACTGGTCCTCGAGGCGCACGAGGCGTTCTGGCGGAAGGTCCCCGCGGTCAAGCGGCTCGTCTTCCGCAGCGTCCCCGACGACAGCACGCGCCTGACGATGCTCAAGCGCGGCGAGGTCGACATCGCGTACAACATCCGCGGCCCGCTCGCCGAGGAAGTACAGAGAACTCCGGGACTGAAGCTCACGCGAGCGCTCCTGGCCGCCACCCACTGGGTCGACTTCACGAAGGGGCAGTGGGATCCCAGGTCGCCATGGCATGATCGCCGGGTGCGGCTGGCCGCCTCGCTCGCGATCGACCGACAGGCGATCAACCAGGCCGAGACGCTCGGCTTCTCCAGGGTGGCCGCGAGCATCATTCCTTCGGGCTTCGAGTTCGCGTGGCCGGCCCCCGCCATACCCTACGATCCGGCACAATCGAGGAAGCTTCTCGCAGAGGCCGGCTATCCCAACGGGTTCGACGCCGGTGATTACGTGTGCGAGATCCCCTTCGCGAGCGTCGCCGAGACCGTCATCAACTACCTCGGGGCGGTCGGGATCCGGACGCGTCTGCGGCCACTCGAACGGGCGGCGTTTGGGAATTTCGCGCGGGAGAAGAAAGCGACCCAGCTTCTCCAGGCGCAGAGCGCCAGCTTCGGGAACGCGGTCACGCGGATCGAGCGACACATGGTCTCCGGCGGCGACTTGGCCTTCGGCTCGTACCCGGAGATCGACGAGTTGTCTAAGCAGGAGGCGCGGGAGCCCGACCGCGCCAAGCGGGAGGCGCTGCTCCACGCCATCCAACGGATCGCCTCCGAGCGCGTGATGTTCGCACCGATCTGGCAGGTGGCGCAGCTCAACGGGGTTCGTACCGGCATCGATCAGCCCGGCATCGGCCTGATCGACTACCTTCCGTACTCAGCGCCCTACGAGGATCTCCGGGCGAAGCCGTAGCTGAGCCAACGCGGCTATGTGCGGTGCGTAAGTAACATAAAGCCCGTTCTCGGCCATTGGTCACCTGCTCGTGCGCTCTTGCGGCTGTCACCGGCTGTCACCGCGCCGATGAACCGTCTGGCATCTCGAGCCGATGCTGTCACCGCGCGTGGGTGTGATCAAGCCAGCGCCTCGACACGATCCACGACGCTCTTCTTGAAGTCCTCCAGGGCCTTCACGTGCTCGTCCGCCGTCTTCAGGCCCACCCCGACCGTGTGAATGCAGAGGTGCGTGATCCCGCGCATGGCCCGCCATGCCGCAAGCTCCTTCGCTCTCTGCTCGGGGGCGACTTGGGACAGGGTCATCCGCCCCTCGATGCCGAAGGAGGCAGGATCCCGCCCCGCCTCGCGAACGAGGCCGTGGAGCCGGTCCACCACGGCCTGCGCGTCCGTCCCGGGGCGGAAGTGCGGCATCCACCCGTCCGCCATCCGCGCGGCCCGGCGGACGACCACCTCGCTCTCGCCCCCCATCCAGATGGGAATCACACCCCTCTTCGGCAGAGGATTGATGCCGGCGTCGGGTATCCTGTGCCACTGCCCTTGAACGGTGACCAGCTCCTTGGCCCAGAGGGCGCGCACCACCTCGATCTGCTCCTCGATGCGCTTCCCGCGGTTTTTGAAGTTCTCGCCGAGCGCTTCGAACTCGACGGGATTCCACCCGACCCCCACCCCCAGCCGGAGACGGCCTCCGGAGAGGACGTCCACGGCCGCCGCCTGCTTCGCCACGAGGGCGGTCTGCCGCTGGGGAAGAATCAGAATGCCCGTGACCAGTTCCACTCGACGGGTGGCCGCAGCCAGGAACCCGAACAGGACAAAGGGCTCGTGGAACGCGTGCCGATAGGTGTACGGGCCTTTCCATCCGCCGGGCCGCTCGGGATTGGCGCCCAGCACGTGGTCGAAGACCAGGATGTGCGTGTACCCCATGGCCTCCACGGCCTGGGCGTAGTCACGGATGGCGCCCGGGTCCTGCCCGATCTCGACTTGTGGAAAGACAACGCCGATATTCATGAGCCGCCTCCTGGAGAGTCGCTACGGACGTGTCACGCGGGATTTGTCGGTGTAGCTTAGCGCAAAATCAGAGAGCGGGCGGGCCGGGAAACGAGGAACTGCCTGATCGTCAGTCGCGGCCCTCGGCGATGAAGGGCGCATAGCCTCGCGCCATCAGCTCGCGAAGCGTGGCCAGGGCCTCCGTGCGGTTCGAGAAGGGGCCGACCCGCACCCGGGCCAGCATGTCCGCCGGCTGGCCCGCCGCGCCAGAGAGCGAGCTGTGCAGGGCCGTCACGCCCTGGCGGCGGAGCCGGTCCGCGAGCTGAACCGCGGCGTCGACCGTCCTGAAAGCGCCCACCTGAACCCAGTAGTAGGTCGCCGCGACGCGGCTCTTGCTCGCCGGCTCCAGCTTCTCAGACTTCATGGGTTCAGACTTCGCGGGTTCAGATTTCGCGGGCTCAGGTTTCACGGGCTCTGACACCCTCACGGGGGCGTGCTCTTCCCTCGAGACCGCCTCTTCGCCCGCGCGAACCGTGAGAAGAAGCTCCCGGCGAATGCCCGTCTGCGCGATGGCGGCCGGGGTCAGGAGGAGCGGGCTCGTCGGCTCCGGAATGCGCTGGCTCCGCGCGTCGGCCTCTGCCTTCGGCGCGGCCGGCACCGCCGCGGAGGCCGGGATCACCGCCACGAGGGTGGGCAGGGTCGCATCAGGCGCATCGGTCCGCATCCTCGCGAGGAGGTCCGCGTACGAGACGGTGCGCAGGATGCGATTGAATTGCGCCCGGTAGTTCGCCACGAGGCTGACGCCGTCGATGATCACGTCCCGCACCGCCCAGCGGTCCCCGCGCCGGACCATCGAGTAGTCGACGGGAAGCTCGCTGCCATTGCGGGTCAGCAGGGTGGTGGCCACGGTGGCCGAGTCGCCCGCCACGGACTCGCCCAGGAACTGGATCCTCACTCCGTCGCCCATGCTCGCCTTCGAGCCGATCACCGCGATGTAGCCGCGCTCGAGGAACCCGGCAAAGAGCCGGACGAACTCCTTCTGCTGCTCGAGCGTCCTCGATTGCCACACGGGGCCGAGGGCCA
The DNA here is from genome assembly GCA_036002485.1 of Candidatus Methylomirabilota bacterium. Classification (NCBI taxonomy): domain Bacteria; phylum Methylomirabilota (SeqCode); species Candidatus Methylomirabilota bacterium. The sequence continues at coordinate 3,149 of DASYTI010000244.1, forward strand.
GCGCGGCCGCCCCCGGGAAGTCGAAGACCTCGTTGACGAGGCTCAGAATGGCCTGGCGGGGCTCGTCCAGTCCGCGCTCCGGATCCACGGACCGCAAGACGGTGTTGGCGCGAGAGAAGAAGGCCTCGAGGACCACCGCCGGCGATATCGCCCAGGACGGCGGGGCCCAGGCCAGCTGGGAGACAGCCAGCCCCAGCGCCACCGCGAGAGCCGACACCATGGGCCAACGACGGGGCATACGCTGCAACAATAGTCCCATCGCGGTATTTGCCCATCATCTTTTCTGGCCCGTCCCCTCTCGGCTGATGAGCCGCTCGGCCTACCCTGGGCTCATCGGCGCGGTGTCGGG
>DASYTI010000245.1 GCA_036002485.1 Candidatus Methylomirabilota bacterium
TGTCGCACGCACACGAGGCTGCTTGCATCAAGGATTGCCTGGAACACATCGCGCACGGGCGCCCGGAAGAAGTCGAGGGTCACCGTGCCCGTCACGTCGTCCGTGACCACCATGTTGACCTTGTAATTCTGCGCGAGCAGCCGGAGCGTGCTCTGGGTGCTGGCATCGCGCAGGCTCAGGTTGATGGGGTCGGTGGGCAGGCGGTCATAGCAGCTGCTTGGCCGCGGGGCCGATGGAGTGGGAGCCTGTCCGGCCGCCGGAGAAGCCAGCAGAGGCGGCAGGACCAATACGGCGAGGACCAGGGTCGTCTTCGTCCACGAACGCATGGCTCGACTTACCTCCTTGGCCCGCCCGGAGCGGGCGGAGCCGGGGTCGGGGGCGCGGGTGCCGGTGGTGCGGGGGCGCCCCCGGCCGGCGGCGGTGGCGTTGACGGCGGCGGACCGGACGGGGCACCTGGCTCTGACGGCTTGCCGGCGGCGGGCGGCTGCTTCTGACTGCTGACGGCGCCGATGTCCGCGAGGGAGAGGCGTCGGGGAGTTCCGTCCGGCTGTCGAAGCAGCACGGCGCTGTCCGTGATGTGCTCGATGGTGTGGCCGGCGAGGCGATCGCCCGCGCGCACGATCTGGTTGTTGAGGATGGCCAGGTGCCCTCCGGGGAATCCGACAATGCCCTGCAGGTTGAACAGGGCGCGCGGCACCGAGGCCTGCTGCGCGCGTGGCCGATCCGCCGAGGGGCCGAAGGCGAAGGGATCCCGATACTCGGAGGCCGGCGAGGGCACGGGCAGGGCGAGCCCGGTCGGCGGGGTCGGAGGTGTCAGGGACACCCCGCTGGCGCGGGCGGCCTCGTCGATGATCTGCCGCGCCTGCGGGGTCAGCTGAAGAGCGGTGACGCGGAAGCGCGCTTGGATCTCGGGATTGATGGGGGCCGCCGGCTGCCCTGGAGCGGGCGCGGCCTGGGTCGTACGCTGCGGCACCTCGATGGCCATGGCTTCCAGCGTGCCCCGATCCCCCTCGACGCGGCCGGCCAGGTCGACCAGGTCCTGGAAGGGCCCTCGCACGGTCAGGGCGTGCCACGACTTGCTGAACTGAGGCGTGGTCTGCTGCTCGAGCGGCCCCACGCCCAGCACGCGAAGCCGCGAGCCCTCGGCCAGCTCGGCCACGCGCGAGAGGAAGACGGCCGGATCGCCCGTGGTACCGGACCAGGACATTTCCTGGAGCACGCCCGCGTTCGACTTCATCTCGGTCAAAATCTCCTTCTGCTTCTGGTCGATGGCCACGGTCAAACGCGCCCGCTCCGCGGCGGCCTGGATGCCGCTGCTCCGGAGCGAGCGCGAGTACTGGAGCAGCCCGACCAGGCTGACCAGGAAAACCACGGCCAGGGCGATCCAGAGGATGGCCAGCTCGCGCTCTCTCACCGCGGCTTCTCTGACAGCACGATGAGCACCAGGAGCTGCTCGCGCTCACCCGATCCCTGCGAGCCATCCGCGGCCGCCGGTTTGATCTCCCAGCTCTTGAGCTGATAGCGCCTGCCCACGGTGGGGTCCTTCATCAGGCCGCCCATGAACTGCGCGATCTCGATGAGGGGGGGCGGCCCCGGTCGGAGCGGCGTGACCGCTTCGATGCGGAGGTCGCCTGCCCCGGGGGCCGGCGCCCCGACGGGCTGGGCCTGGCCCGCTGGAGCCGGCGTGCTCGTGGCCGGCGCGGCACCCACCTCGACCTTTTGCAGCTTCAGGGTGGCCGGGATCTGCTGCCGGAAGGCATTGAGCATCTCGGCCCATCGCACCTGGCGTTTGGCCTCGAGCGAGAGGGCCTGGAGATCCGCCCGGATGAGGTTCAATTTGCCGTCCAGCGAGGACAGATCGGCGCGGAGTTTTGGAATGGCGCCGACGTCTGACGAGAGACGGAAGCGAAGGGGCAGGATCAACGCGATGACGACGGCGAGCAGCAAGACACCGCAGCTAGCCGCCGCGATGGCCCACCGCCGACGTCCCTGGGGCCCGATGAACCAGTCTTGCCAGGTATCGGCGACATGACCCGGATGGGCCAGGTCGATGTGGAAGCGCGCGCTCATAGTCCCCTCAGGGCCAGGCCAAATGCCTGGAGGAACTGCGGGCCGGGCAGCCGAGGCGTATCGCCCACGGAGGAGGCCCGCACCTCGTGCGCTTGCAGGGGATCCATGATCTCGAAGGGCGCCGACAGGCCGAGTCGGTCCGCGAGCCAGCGCCCGATATACGGGATATCCGCCCAGCCGCCCAGCGCATAACGCGGAAGGCTCTCGCGATCGTACTCGGTGCGGTAGAAGGTGAGGGACAGCCGGATGTCCTCGGCCATCCGCTCGACCACCTCGCGGCAGGCGGTCTCGGCTTTCGGCGCTTCGGCGGGCGCGATGGTGCGGGTGAAAGTTTCCGTCGAGTACGGGGAGAGCTGGAAGGCGACCCGGATCTGCTCGGTGAAGGCCTCGGCCCCCACGTCGAGATAGCGCGCGACCACCGGACCCTGCTCGCTGAAGAGGCAGAGCACCGAGTTCTGGCGCCCGATATTGACGACGACGAGCAGCTCACCCGACTCCATGCCCGTCAGCTCCAGGGCGCCGTTGAGGATGGCGAGCGGCTCCACGTCCAGCATCTGGAGGTTCACGGATGCCTGCTTCAGCTGCTGGGTGCGCTCGTCGACCAAGCCGCGCGGCACGCTGACGGAGAGAATCTCGTTGGTGTTGTCGTCCTTGGCTTGTCTCAAGATCTGGGCATCCAGCACGGACTCGTCGGGCGGCAGGAGGCCGAGCTCGCGGTACTGCATCTCGAGCGCGGGAATGATGCGCGAGGCGGGGAGCGGCGGCAAGGTCACCTGCCGGATCACGACTTCAGGCCCCCCCACCGCGGCAATGACCGGCTCGCCATCCGCCCCGGCGTCGGCCATGGCGAGATGGATGGCTTGATTGACTTGCTGGGCTTGCGTCTCGGCCGCCACCGGAGCGCTGCCGAGACCGGTGATGACGACGTCGGCGCCGCGACCTTCGAGAGCCAGAGCCTTGATCGAGCCGGATCCGATGTCCAGCCCGACCACACGCCGTCGTCGCAAGAAATTCCCGAGCATAACCCCCCGAGCCGCGAGCCGAGCCGCTCCGGTGAGAGACCGGCTAATTCACTCCGTGAGCTTGCTTAAGGGGTTCGACTATAGCAGCCAGTTCCGGAAAACCCCAAGTAATACGTTACCTTATTGGTAGGAACAAATGCCCGACGGGGTCGTCGGTAGGGTGTCGGTCGGGCCCTGCCGGCACTCGAGCCAGAAGCGCGGCACGGGGGTGACCCGCCAGCGCTCCCCGGAGAGCCCCGACGGGGCAAAGAGCGCGGCGGGGAGATTTCTCGGATCGTACATGTTGGCCTGGAAGAACTGCGGCGGGCCTCCCCCGCCGGGCACGCTGCACGAGCCCACGGCGGCGCCGTTGAAGCAGAGGGTGTTCTTGGCCGCCAGGGCGCCAACGATGTGCACTCCGCGCTGGGAGTTGACGAGGCTCGTGTTGGCAAAGATAAACGCCATGACGCGGTTGAGGTTGAGGGCGCCCATGGCGATGTCGATCTGGAAGTCGCTCATGAGGACGAGGAGGTGATTGTCCGGGAAGCAATCGGAGTTGCAGAAGGCGGCGCCGGTTCCGTCGTTGAAGGCGGTGAGACCGCCGTCGAGCCTGATCTGCCGCGTGCTCCAGATGGCCGCTCCACGATAAGTGATGCCGAGTGGATTGACGATGAACTGGTGATTGCCATTGAGAAGCATCGGATTGGCCGGGGTCAGGTACTTTCCCGGCGTGGTATTCGGGGTTCCACAGTTGTTCCCGTTGCCTACGAACCCGAGTGTGGCGCTCGCCTGGTACCAGCAGATCCATCCGTTCTGGGGATTACCGGCCGCGTCCGTCCAACTCACTGCGTCAGCGAAGTCGAGAACGGTAAGGTCGAGCCCCCCGCTCGGTCCATTCCCGCCTAGGGAATTGCCTATGTCCGGGTACGTGCCCCCATTCATGGCCTGGGCATGGGTGGCCCAGAAGTTCGCCTGGTAGTTCGCATACGTGGTCCCGGCGATAATCACTGGGCTCGTGAGGTCTGGGAATGTCGGCGTGGCGATGTCCGCCCGGGCGAGCGGCGGGCCCGGGAAGCGGAAGGGGTAGGGCTTGGTGATGTTGTTCCCGTCCACCGTCAGGGTCGAGCCGCCGTTCAAGCTGAAGGCCGTGGCCGTGCAGGGCAGCGGGCAGCCGTCCGCCACGTAGATGGCGTCGAGCGGGCCCTTGCCGACGCGCCCCGAGCCCGGGCACCCGGGGCCATAGCAGGCGGTGGTGCCAGGCTGGCCGAGACTCGAGGCATTGAAGAGGGCCACGAGATTGTTGGTGATGTTCCCGTAGACTCTGAGGTCAGCCTCGAGCGACTCGACGCGGTTCGCCCCTCCGGTGCAGTCGGCGCCGGCGGGGCAAATCCTCTGCCGCCGCCTCATCGCCGTCAGGCTCGTCACATCCATCTGCTCCCAGTGGTTCCACATCTGGCTGCCCTGGAGCAGCCGGATGGCGGGGTTGCTATTGACATTGCCCAGGATGTTGACGCTTCCCGCGATATTGACCTGGCCCACGATCACGGGATTGCCGAGTCCGTCGCCGCCGCCCACGGTGATTCCCGCGGCAAAGGGCGAGGTGCTGCTGGCCCGGACCAGCACCTGGATCGTGCGAGAGCGCGAGTATCCGGGCGGGCCGTTGACCGTGCCCGTGCTCCGCAGGAAAGCGAGGTTGTCGCACACATCGCTCGCGGGCACTGGATCGACGAGGGCCTTGGTGCTGGCGGAGAAGCACGTCAGGCCGTGCGGATAGGTGAAGCCCGCGCTGATCGGGTTGTTGGCTTCGCCGACCGTGAGCAGCTTGAGCTCCACGGTGTAGGTCCCGCCCGGGTCCGTTCCGAAGTTGGTCACCGTCTGAGCGGGGAGAGTCGTATTGGCGATATTGAGCGTGCTGTACGTGTTGGCATTGCACCCGGGCGTGCACGCTGGCGTCCCGTCGGTCCAGCTCTCGGATCCGAAGGCGTCGTTGATGAAGCCGTTCTGGAGCTCGCGTATCCCGCGCTCGATGCCCGCCTGGGCCAGCTCGAAGGCGCGATAGTCGGCGAGGCTCGCCGCCGCGGACTTGTTCTCGATCTGCGCCAGGTCGAAGAGGGCGAGGCCCAGGATGGTGATGACCAGGAGCAGCATGAGGCTGATGATGAGCGCGCTGCCCCGCTCATCGGACAGGCGCCGCGCCGTGGAGACGTTGAATCGCTCCATGCTCAGTTCCTTGGCGTCAGGCTGAAGGCGAACCGGAGGCCGTTGACGCCGGCCTGGGCGCTGAAGTTGACGCCGTCGCTCAGGTCGAAGCGGACATCGACGAGCGGCGAGACAACCGTGCGTCCGGGGTCGGGACAGGAACCTGAAGAAGCCGGAAGACAAGTCACTCGCATGAACTGAGAGTTGGCGACCCGCAGCGGGGCGTCGATCTGAGCGGAGATCTGGCTCTGGGTGAGGGTCAGCAGGTTTTCCGTGGTGCCGCTCTGACAAGGGTCGCCGACGGCGAAATTGGTGAGCTGGCAGCGAAAGAGCTGGGGACCCGGTGGCGTGCTGATGGTTTGCTCCCAGATGCAGAAGAACCTCTGGCTGCCCGCCGCTCCCGATCCCCCCGCGCCCGACGTCACGTACATGACCGAGAGATTGACGGTCGAGTTCGGCCCGCAGGCGACCGTCTGGAGCGCGATCGACGCGACGAGCTCCCGCTGGATCCGCTCCTGGAGCAGGGTGCCGACGCGCTGGAGATAAGCCTGGGAAGTCCCGTAGTTGTACGCCTGCTGAGATGAGGTGTACAGCGTCATCATCCCGAACACGATCGTCATGAAGATGACCGAGGCGACGACGGCCTCGAGCAGCGTGAAGCCCCGGGCATCACGCAGGAGCCAGAGCCCGGAGCGCGTGGTCATCGCTTCACCAGGACCGCCTGGATCACCACGGGCTGGGTCACGGGGTTGGTGAAGTTCGTGGGCCCGTCGAGCACGCGCACCGACACGGTCACGAGCTTGGCCAGGAGCTGGGTGTTCGTCGGGCACCCGCCACTGTTCCATGCCACCGAGTAGTCCGTCGGGCACACGCCGGTGATGATGGTCTGGCGCCTGAAGCCGGGTACGGCGTCGGTGTCGCTGAAGTTGTCGATTTGCACTCCAGTCCCCGCCGTCTCCTCTCGCGCGTCGGGCAGGGTGGTCGAGCCGAAGCCCGTCGAGCGGATCTGCTCCATGCGCTGCTGGGCCACATAGAAGGCGACGCGGTTGTCGCCTTCGGCGTGGACGAAGTTCTGGGCCGTCCCGAACATCATGGCGGTAGCGATGGCCGCGATGCCGACAATGAAGGCAGCGATGAGGGCCTCGACCAGCGTGAACCCGCGCTGATCCCAGCCGGCCGTACCCCGAGCCCCCGGCCGGGCCGAGCCCAGGCCGGTGCCAGGAACCTTTACAATGCTGGGAAAGGCCTTTCGCACCACTGTCAAACCCCCTTCACTGCGAGCGATCCGAATGTAACCTACCCCCGCAAACCGTTGACACAACACTCTATTTTGAGGCCCTTGAGGAGGCTAACTCGACCCCGACCGCCAAGTCAACCGTCCGAGGCGGCCAATGACCTCCTGGTTGGGGGCAAGCGAGCTCTATCTATGCGTTGCTACAAGGTTCGTGCCATTCCGTCCGGCGGCAGGATGCATTGCCGCGCAACCTGGTTGGCAGCCGGCCGCTCGGGCGCGGACGCGGAGACTAGCCAAGTACCTTCCGATAGGTTGCCTCCTCGAATCCCACGAGCAGGGTGCGCCCTTGTCTGAGAGTGGGCGCTCTCAGGTTGCCCGTCGGTCCGAGCAGGAGGGCCAGCAGGTCGCTCCGGGGAGGCCGGCCGGCTCGCAAGTCGACATGGACCACGCGTTTGCCTTTGGCGACGTAGATCTCGTCCACATCGCCGAGGACGCTCAGCGCATGCTCGCCCTTGATGGTCTGCTTCTTGGCGTCGACCTGAGTCTTGGTCACGATCTTTCGCTTCGCAAGGAACCCTTGCGTCTTGACGCAGGTCTGTCAGCCTTTGCGGTGATAGCTCCAGTCCACCGATGCCATCGAGCATCTCCTCTCGTTCAGGCGGTCACGTCTTGAGCCTATAGGTCCGGTCCACCCAGAGGGGGACGGCCAGAACCGCCTCGTCGGCGATGGTCCACAGGACATGGCTCCAGTGGAAACTGACTCGAATCCCCCCGTTTTTGGGCTCGATCAGGAGCTTCTGCGGCGGAAGATCGAAGCCCACCCGTCGGGCGCCGAGCAAGAGGGCCGTGCGCGTGTCCGCGGCGAACTCCTGCAGAGCAACGGCGGGCTGCGTGACGGCGGCCGCCGTGCGCGGACGGCGGCTCGCCTCATCCACGGCCTGGTCAACGAGGCTGCGCGCCTGAAGATAGCCGGAGCCGGCCGCGATGGCCGCGTAGCCCGCATAGCCGAGGACGACGAGCCACACGACGCGGTTGATGAACGTCCGTACTCTCATGCGTTCTCCGAGGCCTTCATGCGCCGTCACACTCTAAGCCGGTCGAATGCGTCGAGGCAAGCGCGGGCACTGGGGCAATTTGCTTCGCCATACTTCGTTGCGAGCGGGCCGGCAGCCCTCAACGTACGTTCGACTCAGCCCTCGCCTCGGGGCTGCGCCCCTCAGCTCGAATTGCCACGTACGCCTCGGGCTACCGACCCGCTCGCGCGTGGCAGTTCGAGCTGAGGGCCAGCCCGAGGCGAGGGCTGAGTTGATCTGGCTCGCAACTTGCCCCAGTGCCAGCGCCCAAACTGACCACCACGCAAGGGCGCCAGATTGGCCGGCGCCTCGCGCGCATGGTAGGGTGTCAGCGCCGTGTCATTCAGCACTCTCCCCTGGCGCGCTATCTTGGTCGGCGCCCTCGTCGGGCTGGCCGTGGCATTGGCCGACGCCTACGACGTCTCGGGATTCCTCACGAACAACGAGCTCAAAGCCGTGAATGCGCAGTTCTCGCTGCGGGGCTTCCGGGACCCCCAGTCGCCCATCGTCATCGTCACTATCGACGAGGACTCCTTCACCGAGCTCAATCTTCCCTGGCCCTGGCCTCGGGCGCTCCACGCCAAGTTCATCGACATCGTGAGCCGCGGCAACCCAGCGGTCATCGCGCTCGACATCCTGTTCTTTGAGCCCTCGTCGATGGGGCCCGCCGATGACCGCGCGCTCGCGAAGGCGATATCGCGCTCGGGCAAGGTCGTCCTGGCGGCCGGCTTGAGTGAGCTCAAGGACCAGGGCTGGATCCAAGACAAGGTAGAACTCAAACCACCGCTGCCCCTGATCCGCGAGGGGGCGGCGGCCTGGGGTCCCGTGAACATCATTACGGACCACGATGCGTTCGTGCGCCGCAGCAGGCTCACGATGGCTTTCCAGGAACGTGACTGGGCAGGATTCGACCTCCAGATCTATCGGATCGCCAAATCACGTGGGATCCCGGCGGCCCCGCTACCCGCGGACCCCGAGCTCTTGATCAACTACGCGGGCCCGCCGGACGCCTTTCCGCGCGTCGCCTATTCACGCATCGTCAGCGGTGATATTCCCCCGGAAGTTTTCGAGGGACAGATCGTGCTCGTCGGCGCCACCACACCCTTCTTGCAGGACATATTCCCAACGCCATTCGCACCGCGCCGCACCATGCCGGGCGTGCTCATCCACGCCAACATCCTCGACACCCTGCTCTCGGGCATCCCGATCAGACGGGCGCCCATCTGGCTGGTGGCGTCGCTCGCCGCGGTGGCGGGTGGCCTCGCGGCCTGGGCGGCCACGGCCTTCCGACCGCTCACGGCACTTCTTGTCGTGGCGGCCGTCGCCCTCGCGTACGTCGCGGGCACCCATGGGGCCTTCCGCTGGGGGCGCTTCTGGGTCGAGGTCTTGCCGGTGCCCATTGCCCTCCTCGTGCCCTACGTCGGCGTGGTCGCCAAGAACTTCGCGAAGGAGCAGGTCGAGAAGCGGCGCCTCTCGCGCTTCTTCTCGCCTTCGGTCGTGAAGGAGATCGTCCGGCAGAAGGACGACGCGGGGCTCGGGGCGGGACGCCGCCGCATGACGGTGCTCTTCTCCGACATCCGCGGCTTCACCTCGATGTCAGAGAAGATGGAGCCGGAGGAGGTCGTGACCTTCCTGCGCGAGTACCTCTCGGAGATGACGGAAGCCGTCTTCGTGCACGGCGGCACCGTGGACAAGTACATCGGCGACGCCATCATGGCGCTCTACAACGTGCCTTTCGAGGCGCCCGACCACGCCGCCCAGGCCGTGCGCACGGCCCTGGAGTTCCAGAGGCGCCTGCAGCCGCTCGCCGAGCGCTTCGCGGCCAAGTACGGCAGCGCGCTTCGCTGCGGCGTGGGCATCAACACGGGAGACGCCGTGGTCGGCACCATCGGCTCGCGCCAGCGCCTCGAGTACACGGCCATCGGGGACACCATCAACCTGGGCTCGCGGCTCGAGGGCATCACCAAGGACTTCAATGTCCCCGTGATCATCAGCGAGGCGACGTGGCTCGAGGTCAAGGAGCTCTTCGACACGCGCTATCTGGGCGAGGTCACCGTCAAGGGCAAGGAGATCCCCGTCAAGATCTACACGGTGGTGGATCAGACCCTCGACCCCGCGGGCCAGGAAGCCCTCCCCGCGGCCGCCTCGACCGCGGACTAAGCTGCCAGTAAAAACTTCGCAGGCGGCTCAAGAAGGCCCAGATGCGAGGCGGCGAGCGCCGCGGCCCCCGAGGCGTAGTTCTCACTCAGCTCTCGTCTCGTGGCGGCGCCTCTCAGCTCGAACTGCCACGTACGTTGAGGGGCG
>DASYTI010000246.1 GCA_036002485.1 Candidatus Methylomirabilota bacterium
GAGCACGTGCTGGCCACGGCCGGCGGGAGACGTGCCGCGGAGGCGCAGGCGACTGTACAGCGCCAGCGCGGTATAGGAGGCAAGAGCCGCCAGCCCGAAGCCAATGGCGCCGCCGAAGGCCGCGATGAGGACGCCCGTGATGGAGGGGCCGATCATGCGACCGGCCTGCCACGGGATGGAGCCGAGGGCGATGGCGTTCGCCAGCCGATCGCGCTCGACGAGCTGCGGCACGAGCGCCATGCGGCTCGGCTCGTCGAATGCTCGGAAGGTATTGCTCAATGCCGCGAGGGCCAGCAGGTGCTCGAGCCGGACCAGGCCCGACATCGTCAGCACGAAGGCAATGGTCAGGGTCCCCGCGGTCAGGATCTGCGTCACGATCAGCATGCGCAGCCGATTGATGCGATCGGCCAGGACGCCGCCGAAGAGCTGGAAGAGGACCAGTGGGACTCCCTGGGCGAGGCCGAGATATCCCAGTGACAGCGGATCCCGGCTCACCTCCCACGTCATCCAGGCGAAGGTCATGTATTCCGCCCGGTGGCCGAGTACGTAGAAGACGAGCCCGAGCCAGTAGAAGCGGTAGTTTCGCCCCTTCAGGGCAGAGAACGTTGACGGCCTGGCGGCATGCGCGGAAGCGGGCAAGGAGCTGTCGGGCTCTCGATCACTCCAGAGTCAGCACGGCCTTGCCGGGGAAGCGCCGGGCCATCAGATCCTGCGCGACCTGAGCGATCTCGCTCCACGGCCGCTCCAGGCTCACGTGCGGAGCGAGCTGGCCGGCCGCCACGAGGTCGGCGAGACGGCGGAGGCCGACCGAGGCGGGCTCGTTCCCGAGCTCGGTGAAGAGATAGAAGCCGTAAAGCGTCGCGCGGCCGGTGACGAAGAACGCTCGCGTGTCGAAGGTGACCTCGGCCGAGGCGGACACGCCCAGGGTGACGCAGACGCCGCCACGCTCGAGGGCGGCCAGGGCGGTGCCGAGAGTCCGGCCGCCCACGGACTCGATGATGACGTCGTACTTGGGCGAAGGCGGGATCTCATCGCCCACCAACACCTCGTGGGCCCCGAGCTGGCGCAGGGCGGGCGTCTGATCGGCGCGCCGGGCGCTCGCCGTCACGTGCGCGCCGCCGAGCCGCGCGAGCTGCACCGCGAAGTCCCCGACCCCACCCGTGGCCCCCGTGACGAGCACGCGCCGTCCGAGGGCCAGACCACCCTTGGCGAGGGCGTGAAGCGCGGTGAGGCCGGCCACGGGAAAGGTGGCGGCCTGTGAGAACGTCACCTTGTCGGGCAGCGTGGCGAGAGCGTGAGTCGGGACGGCTACCCGCTCCGCCCAGGCTCCTTCAGGAAGGAACCCGACGACCCGCGCCCCCACGCGTGGGCCAGAGCCGTCGGCGGCGGCGCGCTCGACCTCACCGGCCAGATCCCAGCCCGGGCGCCAGCCGGCCGCCGCCATGGTCGAGCGCCTCACCTCGCCGCGATTGAGCGAGATGGCTCGGACACGCACCACCGCTTCGCTTCGATCGGGGACGGGATCCGCTACCTCGCGGATGACGAGTCGGCCGGGCGCTTCGGGATCGACGACGACGGCACGATTGGCGGCCATGGGATACCTCCGATGTGAGTTCGGGTTAGGGCAGAAGAGTACAGGCGCGCGGGCCGAGAGGCAATCCGCACGCTTGCCACCTGAGGTATCCTTGGGCCTCGCAGCCGACGTCGGCGCACCTGGCCAGGCGGAAACACGAGGAGACCACACGACATGACTCTCGATGATCGCGTCGCCATCGTCACCGGAGCGGGAAACGGCATCGGCAAGGCGACCGCGCTGGCCCTGGCTCAGGCCGGCGCCCACGTTGCCGCCGTGGATGTCGACGCGGGCGCCGCCAAGGCCGCCGCCGACGCCGTGGCGGCGCTCGGACGCCGGAGCCTGGCCCTCGACACGGACGTCGGAGATCTCGCCAGCATCGATCAGATGGTCCAGCACGTGGCGGCCACCTTCGGTCGCATCGACATCCTCGTGAACAATGCCGGGATCACCCGGCGCGCCTACATCATGGATCTCACCGAGGCGGATTGGGACCGCATCATGCGCGTCAACGCCAAGGGCGTGTTCTTCTGCCTGCAGCGGGTAGCGCGCGAGATGATTCCCCGGCGCAGCGGCGTGATCGTGAACATCGCCTCGATCGCCGGCAAGGGGTTCGCGGGCACCTCCAACGCCATCTACGCGGCCAGCAAGGGCAGCGTGATCTCCCTCACCCGCACCGCCGCCCAGCAGCTCGCCCGCCACAACATCAACGTCAACGCCGTGTGCCCCGGCACCACGGTCACCGCGCTGTCGGAGGCGAACGTGGTCACCCGCGCGCGCGAGGAAGGGATCTCCGTCGAGGACATGACCCGCCGCCGCAATGCCGCCATCCCCCTCGGCCGTCCCAATGACCCCGAGGACGTGGCCGCCCTCGCTGTCTTCCTGGCCTCACCGGGCGCGCGAAACATCACCGGCCAGTCGTTCAACGTCGACGGCGGCATCATCTTTGACTAACAGGTATTAGCCAGGATTATCCGTGCACGTGTGTTCTGGTCACATGCTCCCCCTCATTTACTCAGCCCTCGCCTCAGGGCTTCGCCCTTCAGCTCGAACTGCGGCCCTCTCTCCTCCGGGGGCGAGGGATTCAAAAGAGTCTGGCCTCGGGGAAACCCGCATCACCGCGTCCTCTGCTCCGAGGGCAAATTTTTTAGATCCCTCTCCCCCATCGGGGGAGAGGGCAGGGTGAGGGGGCAGACTCCTCTTCATGAATGCTCGGCAACTTACTTGCCGCTTTTCTAAGGCCATAAAGGAGGACTCATCATGAACGTCGGAATCTCCGTGCCCCTGCCCGCCTACCTCGTGGATGTCGGCGCCATGGCCAGAAAGGCCGAAGAGCTCGGCTTCGAGTCGTTCTGGTGCGCCGAGCACCCGTTCATTCCCGTGCAATCGCAGAGCCGCTTCCCCGGCTCCGAGGACGGGGTCATTCCCGAGACCTACTCCCACTTCATCGACCCCTTCGTGGCCCTGGCGCGCGCCTCGGGCACCACGAGCCGCATCAAGCTCGGGACGGGCATCGTCCTCGTTCCCGAGCGGCATCCGCTCCTCCTGGCCAAGGAGATCTCGACCCTCGACCTCTTCAGCGGCGGGCGCTTCCTCTTCGGCATCGGGGCGGGCTGGCTGCGCGAGGAGACGCAGATCATGGGCGGCGATTTCGACCATCGCTGGTCGCAGACGCGGGAGTCGATCCTGGCCATGAAGGAGCTGTGGACGAAGCGCGAGGCGGAGTTCCACGGCAAGTACTACGACTTCCCGCCCGTCCGCTCGTATCCGAAGCCCGCGCAGAAGCCGCACCCGCCCGTGCTCCTGGGCGGCGGCGCCAAGAACGTGCTCCAGCGC
>DASYTI010000247.1 GCA_036002485.1 Candidatus Methylomirabilota bacterium
GCCCACACGCTCCTCGCCGGCCTCGCTGCGTCCACGCTGGTCTACGCCATCGCCGTGATTCTTGTCGCGGCGGGTGTGTATCAGCTGTCGCCTCTCAAGCAGGTGTGTCTGCGGGTGTGTCGCAGCCCGCTCGGGTTTCTCCTTGGCCACTGGCGCGCGGGCCGCCAGGGTAGCCTGGCCCTGGGCTGGTCACACGCGCTGTACTGTCTGGGATGCTGCTGGGCGCTCATGCTGGTGCTCGTTGCCGCCGGCGCGATGGGTCTGCCGTGGGTGCTGCTCATCACGGCTCTGGTCGCGGCCGAGAAGCTGATGTCGGGCGGAGAATGGATTGCGCGGATCGCCGGGAGCGCGCTCGTGCTTCTGGGCGTGACGGTAGCCCTTCGGCCTGATCTCGTGACCGCGTTGCGGAGCGGTCATCCGATGTGATCGAACGCGTCACCGATGGAGGAACATCATGGCGAGCCCCGAGTGGAAGATCAGCGGCGACTATTTCGAAGCGTGCAGTTGTGACTCCGTCTGCCCGTGCCCGACCTCCGGCCTGGCCGCGCGGCCGACCCAGGGTCACTGCGACGCCGGCCTCGTCTTCCATGTGGAGCGCGGCTCGCATGGCGCGACGAAGCTCGACGGCCTAAACTTCGCCGTGCTCCTCCATACTCCGGGAGCGATGGGCGCCGGCAACTGGACCGTTGGCGTGATCGTAGACGAGCGGGCCACCACCGAGCAGCGTGAGGCGCTGGCGGCGATCGGCAGCGGACAGGGCGGTGGTCCGATGGCCGCCCTCGGGCCGCTGGTCGGCCGTTTCGCTGGGATCGAAGCCAAGCCCATCCGGATCGAAGGTAGCGGGATGCGCCGATCCGTGTCGATTCCGGGGGCGCTCGACCTTGCCATCGAGGGAATTGCCGGCGCAAATCAGAACGAGCCGATCTACTTCGACAACGTCGGTCACCCTGCCGCGACTCGCCTGGCCCTCGCGAAAGCGTCGAGGGGTCACATGCACGCGTTCGGGATCGACTGGGACGACACCTCTGGCAAGAACAACGGGCACTTCGCTCCGTTCTCCTGGAGCTCGAGCTAGAGGGAATGGCCGGCGGGATTCGGCAACGGGAGCGACCCTCTGCCGAAGGCTTATGTCGGATTGTAAGACCTGACCCCAGCAAAAATGTCGGATTGTAAGACCTGACCCCGAGGAGGATCGCGATGGCTGGCACGGTGGGATTTATTGGGCTCGGAAACATGGGTGGGCCGATGGCGCTGAACCTCGTCAAGCACGGCTTCTCGCTGGTGGTGCACGACATCGATCCCGCGAAGGCCGACATCTGGCGCACGCGCGGGGCCACCGTGGCCGACTCGGCCGAGGGGGTGGCGGCCAAGGTCGAGCGCACCATCTGCATGGTAGAGACGACGGGGCAGGCCGAGGCGGTCATCGCGGGCGAGCGCGGCATCATTCGAAGCGCGCAATCCGGACACATCGTCGCCTGCATGAGCACCATCGACCCGCTCGTGGCCCGGCGGCTCGCGGAGCAGCTCGCGACTCGAGGGGTCGCGATGATCGACGCCCCGGTCAGCGGAGGCACGGAGCGCGCGGCCTCGGGCGAGCTGTCGATCATCGTGGGAGGGGCGGCCAAGACGGTCGCCGCCTGCCAGGATCTCTTCGGCGCCATGGGCGCGAAGGTGTTCCATGTCGGAGGGCTCGGGCAGGGGCTGGCCATGAAGCTCGTCAACAACATGCTGGTCCAGGTCAACACGGTGGCGGTGGCCGAAGCCCTCGTGCTCGGCGTCAAGGCCGGGCTCGATCCGAAGGTCATCTACGACGTCGTGCGAGCGAGCACGGGCAACAGCTTCGCCTTCGAGACGCGCGCGCCCAGGATCCTGAAGCGTGACTTCACGCCGGGCGGCACCGTGGACATCTCCTTCAAGGATCAGGAGCTGGAGACGGCCTTCGCCAAGCAGCTCGGCGTGCCCCTGCTGCTGGCCAATGTGAGCCAGCAGGTCTACCAGATGGCGCGGGCGGCTGGATTCAACAAGGAAGACGGCTCCGCGATCGTCAAGGTGCTCGAGCGGCTGGCCGGCGTCAAGGTCGGCGGCTGAGGTGGTAACCTATGTCCTGGTCCACGGAGCGTATCAGGGCGGCTGGATCTGGAAACCCGTGGCCGAGCGCTTGCGCGCTGCCAGCCATCGCGTCTACGCGCCCACGCTCGACGGCTGCGCCGAGCGGCACGATCAGGTCCGCCCCGGAATCACCGTGGGCACGCACGCCCGGGAGGTGGCCCGGCTGCTCTTCTACGAAGACCTTCACGATGTAGTGCTCGTGGGCACCAGCTCGGGCGGCATGGTCATCTGCAAGGCGGCCGAGCTGGCTGCCGATCGTCTCGCGCGGCTCGTCTTCGTGGATGCCCTGGCCCTGCTGCCCGGCGAGCGCGTGAGCGACATCGTGAACCGTCCCGCCGCCAACGAGGTGACCGAGACGACCACCGCCCCCACGCGGGCGGATGTGGCAGGGCGGATGTTCGCCGATCTCGAGCCGGCCACGCGCGAGTGGGCGCTCGCGCGCTACACCCCCCATCCCATCGCCGCGCTCGAGGCGCCCATGGAGCAGACGAGCTTCTGGGAGGGCGCGTGGAAAGCGGTCGTGATCCGGTGCCGACAGGCCCGTAACCCTCCGGAGTCGCACCAGCGCCGCACGGCCGAGCGCCTGAAGGCCAGCTACGCGGAGATGGACACCGGCCACTATCCGATGCTGAGCCAGCCCGACGAGCTGGCGCGCCTGCTCATGTGAGGCGGTCTGGCTGACATGAGTGACGCTGATTCGCGTGCCGTCACGCTCTCGCCGTCCCGTCAGATGATGCAACTGATCTGGCCGGGCGTATTGGTCGTCCAGGCTGTTCACGTCGCGGCCCGGCTGGGCATCCCCGATCTCCTCTCCACGGGCCCTCAAACAGTGGACGAGCTCGCGCAGGCGGCCAAGGCTCACGGCCCCTCGCTGCGGCGTATCCTTCGTGCGCTCGCCAGTCTTGGTGTCTTCGCCGAAACGGCAGATGGCCACTTCGAGCACACGCCGCTCAGCGAGACTCTGCGGAGCGATCATCCGCAATCAGTTCGCCCCTGGGCTCTTCTCCTCGGCGGACAGCTGTTCTGGAGACCATGGGGAGAGCTGTGCGAGTCGGTCATCAGCGGCACATCGAGCTTCCGACGCATCTACGGCGAGCCCTTCTTCCAGTACCTCGGATCGCATCCGGACGACGCGGCGATCTTCCACGGCGCCATGAGCTCCGGCTCCGCGGAGCGACTCCCCGCGGTGCTGGCGGCCTACGACTTCTCGGCGTTCGATCGGATCGTCGACGTGGGCGGCGGTCACGGCGC
>DASYTI010000248.1 GCA_036002485.1 Candidatus Methylomirabilota bacterium
ACGGGTGGGAACTGCGTGGTGAGCGAGGTGCAGCAGCGGATCGGGCTGGACACGGCCAACACCACGTATGACGGGCGGTGGCAGATGTCGACGGCGCAGCTGACGGTGTCGGGCACGCCGCCGGGCTTGACGGGAACGATCACGGTGGCGGGCATCGGCGGCAACGCCACGGGTATCTCGCTGGCCATGTTCGCGGAAACTACCGGGGTGTCACTGCGCTGCGACACCACGAGCGCGACGCCGCCGGCCAGCACCAGCTCCGGGATCTCCTGCTGATCTGAGCCGAGCGAGGAAGGGGCCACTCCGCTCCTTCCTCGCCCGGATCCAGCAGGTGGTCAGGTCGACTCTTGTAGGGCCTTTGTCGTGCCTCGCCCCCCTAGACTTGACTCCCTTCCACAAGGGCTCGTCGGTCGAGCTCCTCGACCTACTAGGAAATGGGCCTCTCAGACTCCTTCGCTCCTCGCGAGACCCTTCAGGAATGGAGAGTCGCCCGCGAAAAACGTTGGCGCTTTCGCTCGGAACGGGATAGGCTGTGCAACCCCGGAACACCCAGGTGGCAGTAGCCGCGCTCCGAGGCGCGTGATGGCTCCCGGCGGGTCCGGTGATGCAGTGCATGAGTAGATCGAAGGCGGGAGGGCCGCAATGGGCATCGGCATCAGGAGCAAGGTCTTCGGTGCGAGTCAGCAGGCCGGCTTCACGCTGGTCGAGCTGCTCATCGTGATTCTGATCGTGGGCATTCTCTCGGCGGTGGCGCTGCCCCTTTACCTCGGGTACACGAGCGATGCCCGGCTGGCGGAAGCCAAGGCGCTGGCCGGCTCGGCCATGACCTCGCTGTCAGGCTGCGTGCAGGTCAAAGGCTCGGGGGGCAACTGCGTGGTCAGCGAGGTGCAGCAGCGGATCGGCTTGGACTCGACTGGCTTGACGTATGACAAACGGTGGTCGATCACGACGGCCAGTCTGTCGGTGTCGGGCACGCCGCCAGCGCTGTTGGGGACGATCACGGTGGCGGGCGTCGGTGGTAATGCCACGGGGATGTCGCTGGCCATGTTCGCGGAGACGAGCGGCGTGACCCTGCGCTGCGACACGACCAGCGCGACGCCGCCAACCACCGTCACCTCAGGCATCGCCTGCTAGTCGCTTCTTTCGCGGTGGCCGGGCAGGAGTCTGCCCGGCCGCGTGTGGAACGCGCCTAGAAGCGCGCTCCCTGGCAGGCGGGCGGCAGCGTGAACTTCAGCGAATTTCGCTCGCGGATCCGCATCAGTCCGGCGCAGGCCGGCGTGCCCAGGTCTGGATCGAGCCGCAGGGCTTCTCTGAAGGAGTCGATGGCCAGGCGATAGACCTTCGCCTTCTCGTAGACCTCGCCCATGGGCACGTACCACTGCGCCTTCCGCACCGACAGCCGCTGGATCTCCTGATAGTGCACGATGGCCTCTGGGTAGCGGCCGGCGTTCTCGTAGGCCGCGGCCAGATTGTAATTTCCCGCCCGGGCGTTCGGGTACACGGTGACGTCGTACTGCCACATGGTGACGGGATCGTGCCATATGTGGACCTGCTGCCAGGTCAGGGGCAGAAGCGCGAGGATCCAGACCGCGAGCACTCCTCGCGCCACGTTGGATCCGGCCCAGCCTCCCGCCGCCGCCGCGCCCAGGAGCAGGGCCCAGCCGAGACACGCGAGGTATGTGTAGCGATCCGCCACGGCCTGGGGCCCGTTCTGAAAGGTTCCGAGCACGGGCGAGAGGGTCACGATGTACATGGCGCCCGCGGCGGCCAGGGCCGGCCAGCGCCGGCGAAAGAGGACACAGACCACGAGGGCGGCCAGCACGAAGGCGAAGTACCACCACGGCACGAACACCACGGCCAGCTCGTAGAGGGGTACCAACTCGAGCGGCACCGCCGTTTTCACGAGGTAGAAGGTCAGGCCGTAGACGGCCAGCACGATCCGATGCAGGACGCTCATGTGCTCGAGCGAGCGCGTGTTCTGCAGCGTGAAGAGGGCCATGAAAGCCACCATGGTCGTGATCGCGCTCAAGGTGAGATAGGGAAGCTTCTCGAGCCACACCTTCCACCGGAACCAGCCGCGCTCGCCGCCCAGGCGACGCAGCGGATAGATGTCGAGGATGACGAGGGCCGCCGGGAGAGTGACCACGATGGACTTGGAGAGCAGCGCGGCGGCAAAGAGCCCGAGCGAGGCGGCGTACCAGCCCGGCCGTAGCCGTTCCTGGCCGGCCACGGCCTTGAGATAGGCGACCACGGTCAGGATGTAGAAGAGCCCGGAGAGGACGTCACGCCTTTCCGTGATCCACGCGACGGATTCGACGCGGAACGGATGCACGGCGAACACGAGCGCGGCGAGAAGGGCCCCCACGCGCAGGTCGAGCGGCCGGGCGGCCGGCCGGGCCAGCGCGAAGAGGCGGAGGGCGAGGAAGTACAGGGCGAGCGCGACCCCGGCATGGATGAGCAGGCTGGTCAGGTGGTAGCCCGCCGCGCGCATACCCCAGAGGACATAGTCGAGCCCCAGGGTGATCCACGTCACGGGGATGTAGTGGCCGAGCTTGGCCGTGGTGAACATCCACTTGATTTGCGGCCAGCCCAGGCCACGGTAGTTCTGGTTGAGGGTGAAGTTGTCGAGATCGTCCCAGGCCACGAAGCCGTTCTGGAGGGTGGGCATGAACGCGGCCAGGGTCAGAGTGACGAGAAGGGCCGGCGGCGCCCACCGGACCCACCTCTCCCGCACAGGGTCGAAGGATCCCGAGTGATCGGTCATGGCGCCCGGTTCGAGCAGGCCCCGAGCTCCGGCGGCGCCGTGGCGAGCGTCGACGCCACCCGGCGGAGGTTGTCGCAGGCGTCCCGCGAGCCCGGAGAAACGCGGAGCGCGAACACGAAGGCCTCCAGGGCCTCGCCGTTGCGTCCGAGCAGCGCATAGGCGACGCCGAGATCATTCCAGGCCGCGGCATTGGCGGGGAGCAGCTCGGCGGCGAGCCGATAGTGCTCGAGCGCCTCGCGGAGATGACCATGTCGTCGCAGCAGCCCGGCCATGGCATGGGCGAGCCGCCCTCTGACCGCTCCCGCGTCCGGCGGCACCAGCGCCACAGCCACCCGCAGCTCCCCCGCGTCATACGTGCCCCAGCGCGCGCCAACTTCCGCGGCGCGCTCGAGCAGGCGCTGCGCCTCCGCGCGGTCCTGCCCGTGCAGAAGCGCCGTGCCCAGGCGAATCAGCGCGACCGGATGGTCGGGTTCCACGGCGAGCGCTTGACGGAAGCTCGCCTGGGCGGCCGCCTGACGTCCGGCGCGCTGCTCGATCACGCCCATGTGGAGCAGGAGCTGAGCCTTGAGCGCGGGCAGGCTATCAGGAGCCCGGGCGAGCGCGCGGGCGAAATGGTCGCGCGCTTCGTCGAATCGGCCCGCCTCCGCCAGGGACCAGCCGAGATAGAAGATGGGGATGTCGCTCTGAGGCTCGACCAGGGCCGCCCGGGACCACAGCGCCACCGAGTCGTGCCACACACCCTCCTGGCGGATGCTGAGCGCGGACCAGCCGAGGAGGACGAGCAGGAGCGCGGCGAGCAGGCCGTAGGAGAGCGGGCGGGAGAGCCGGTGATTCCTCGCCGCCCCACCACACCACACGACGCCTGCCCCGACGAGAAGAGCCCAGCTCATCGATGCCGCGTACGTGTAACGGTCGGCGGTGATCTGCGGGCCATTGTGAAAGAGCCCGGAGATGGGCAGCACGAGCACGACATAGGTGATCCAGGCGGCAAGTCCCGCGGGCCAGCGGCGACGCACGGCGATCAGGATTCCCGTGACGATCGTCACCACCGCCATGGGCACGAGGTATGCGGGATCCCACGGGATCACCGGATGGAAGAGCGTGTAGAGCGGAGAGAGGGGCCAGGGGATCAGGGCTTTCCAGAGGTAGAAGACGAGCCCGTACGCCGTGATGGCCAGCCGCTGACCCAGGCTCAGGGCATCGAGCGCCGTCATGTTTCCGCGCTGCGCCCCCAGCGCGAGCATGAGGACGCCGACGGCCCCGCTCAGCGCGAGGAACGGCCATTTCTCGATCAGTCCCAGCCACACGACTCGGCCCAGCCCGCGCGGATGCCCGGCCGGCCGACGCCGCAGGGGATAGAGATCGAAGACGAAGAGGACGAGGGGCAGGCCGATCACGAGCGATTTCGAGAGCAGGGCCATGGCGAAGAGCCCCACCGACGCCCAGTACCAGCGTCGATTGAGCCTGCCCTCCGCGCTCTCCCGGACCGCGCGCAGATAGGCGAGCACTGTCAAGAGCGCGAAGAAGCCCATGGTCACGTCGCGCCGCTCCGTCGCCCAGGCCACGGACTCCACTCGCTGCGGATGGAGCGCGAAGACGAGGGCGGCGGCCATGGCGCCCAGCCGGATGTCCCACGCCGTGCTCGTGCCGGGCCCCGCCGCCGTCAGCAGGGCCGAGGCGAGACGGTAGACGAGCAGCGCGTTCACCGCGTGCAGCAAGGCCGAGGTCAGATGATAGCCGGCCGGATTCAACCCCCACACCGTGTAGTCGAGGGCGAGGGTGAGCCAGGTAACGGGAATGTAGTGACCGAGGTGCGCGGTGGTGAACATCCATCGGAGGTTGCCCCATCCGAAGCCGCGATAGTGGGGGTTGTCGAGGAAATTGGCCTGATCGTCCCAGTTCACGAAGCCGTTGCCGAGGAGAGGCAGGAACACGCAGAGCGTCAGCGCGGCCGGGATCAAGGCCAGCGCCCACTCGCGCCCCGGGTGGCCGTGGGCCGCGCGGCTGTCGATGTGACGCTCGGCGTGCCACGAATGCGGCGGTGCCGAGGTGTGAGAGCAGGTCCCCGTGGTATCGGCGTCGAGCACGCTGGATTTCATTCTGCCCTACGCCGCCGCCGCGCCTGCGCGCTTTTGTTGACGATCCCGGAAGGCGGGGATAGTATCCTTTTCGCACGCTTGGATGGGTGTTCGCGGCGGCAGGGCCGCGAGGGAGGAGGGACATGGGCGCGGGGAAGATCCTCGTCGTCGACGATGACCCGGAGGTGCGCATGGCCACGGGCGACTTCCTCACCAGCAAGGGCCATGACGTCACGCTCGCCGAAGACGGAGTCCAGGCTCTCAAGCTTCTCGCCACCGTCAAGCCCGACGTGGTGCTGCTCGACGTCGCCATGCCGGAGATGGACGGCATGGAGGTCCTGCGGCGGATCGTGGCCGGCCACCCGAACCTGCCCGTGATCATGGTCACGGCCAATGCCGACATCGAGATCACCTCGAAGGTGCTCCAGCTCGGCGCGGCCGACTATGTGCCCAAGCCCTTCGACCTCGACTACCTCGACCAGGCGATCAATATCCAGCTTTCCAGCGGCCGCGGCGCAGGCGGCTGAAAAAGGCCCATCTGCGGGAGTGCGGCGAGCGCCGCGGCGCCCCTCAACGTACGTGGCAGTTCGAGCTGAGAGGCGCAGCCACGAGGCGAGAGCTGAGTGAGAATGAGAAGTACGCCTCGGGGGCCGCAGCGCTCGCCTCGCATCGGAGCCTTTTCGAGCCGCCTGCGAGGGTTTTACCGGCAGCTTAGTCGGCGGTC
>DASYTI010000249.1 GCA_036002485.1 Candidatus Methylomirabilota bacterium
GCCGGGCCAGCCGGACAAGTTCGGGCTCGGGTTCGCGCTCAACACCCGGCCGATCGAGAAGGGCCGCGGGGCGAGCACCCTTTCGTGGGCGGGGATCTTCAACACCTTCTTCTGGATCGACCGCGACAAGAAGGTCTGCGCAGTCCTCATGACCCAGATGCTGCCGTTCCTCGAGGACGGGCCGCAGGCCCTCGTGAACGACTTCGACCGGGCCGTCTACGCGTGGCGGGACGACAGGTGAGAACTTGCTTCGCGTGGCGCTCCCGCGGGGCATTGCCGGCAACCGAGAGGAGTGCGAAGTGATGGTGGACCAGAGCTGGGCCATCGACAACCGGCGACTGGTGCGGGCGCTGAAGCCTCTGCCCCGGCGCATCCTCGCCGAGGTCGTGGAGAAACTCCGGAGGCTGGGCGAACTCTAGAGTCTGGGCTACTTGAGTCCGAAGTGCGATTGTCGGTCACCTTCGAGTCGAGATCGCCCCGGTGCGCTTGCCGTATCATACGAGCCGCGTGCTCCAGATCCGAGGGAATCTCGAGGGCTCC
The DNA here is from genome assembly GCA_036002485.1 of Candidatus Methylomirabilota bacterium. Taxonomy (NCBI): domain Bacteria; phylum Methylomirabilota (SeqCode); species Candidatus Methylomirabilota bacterium. The sequence continues at coordinate 541 of DASYTI010000249.1, forward strand.
TACCCGGACGTCTACACACCGGAGGTCCTGGCGGCGCTCGCGGTCCTGGCCCCCCTGAACGAGCCGCGAAGGGCGCTCATGTCGGCCCGCATTCAGCGGCGGGCGGCCCGCGCGCGGGGCCGGCAGCGGATCGTGTTCCTCGATGCGGCGGGCACGATTCCCGGGACCGACATCGGCGTCCAGGCCGCCCGCGATGGGAAGTTCCTCGGCAGCGAGATCCCCGCCGACCTCCAGCGGCAGTGGATACAGGGCACGGGCCCGGCCACCAAGCCGAACGCCCCGATCGAGAAGGGCATCCGCAACGTGGCCTACGCGCTGCTCTCCGGCGCGGACGGTTGGATGTTCGACGGGGAGGACGCCCTGGGCCAGGTCTCCACGATGTCCCTCGACAACCAGCGCAATCTCAAGCTGGCCATCGCCCGGGACCCCGTCTTCATGAAGGTCGCCGAACAGGTGGCGGCCGAGATGAACGGGTGGGCCCGAGGCTTCTTCGGGCGGGAGATCATCGGCGACTGGCGCCAGCAGCTCGGGTTCACGACGAAGATCTTCCGTGCCCGCGGGCTGCACCTCGACGACCGGCACGTCCGCATGGCGGACGGCACGGGCCTCTCCGCGTCCATCGTCGACGTAGCGCTCTACGTCGCCAACAACCATGAGCGGCTGCGCCGGTCCGGCGCCACGATCGTGCTCTACCTGCCGAAGATCCAGACCGCCGAGGAAGCCGCCCTCTGGAACCACATGCTGACGACCCTGGAGGAGCACCTGTCGCTTCCCGTGGGCACGATCAAGGTCTACGTGCTCGTGGAGCAGCTCGAGGCCAGCTTCCAGCTGATGGAGATCCGCGCCGCCCTCGGGCGGCGCTTTGTCGGCTACAACACCGGCCGCTGGGACTACATCAACAGCGTCTCGGACGCGATGGCGTGGGACTCCGAGTTCGTCAATCCCAACATCGACGCGATCGTGATGACGTACGGATACATGCGGAACTACGAAGACCGCGTCCGGCGGGCGGTGAACACCCCCGATCAGCAGGGCCACTACGCCCTGTGGCAGGGAGGCATGGAGCCGAACATCCCGGTGGGCTCCGAGGCGGGCGTGGCCAGCGGGATGAAGCGGGGGGTGGCGGGGGCGGCGCGCGAGCAGCGCGAGGGCGCCAGCGGCAAGTGGGTCGCCCACTGGAAGATGGTGCACATCGTGCGGCCCGTCTGGGAGAAGGCCGGCGAGGACAACCAGCTCGGCCGGCGGTTTCCCCCTCTCACCTACACCGCGGCCGATGCGGACGGCCTGGTCCAGCTCGAGCCGGCGCCGCGCACCGTCCGAGGCGCGCGGGACCTCCTCAGCGTGGCCCTTCAGTACGGCAACGCCTTCGGCCAGGGGATGCAGGCGGCCGCCCTCAAGCCCGCCGACTCCTTCGGCAACGACGACGTCCTGTACCTGATGGAGGACATGGCGACGGGGGAGATCCGCCTGAGCATCCTGTGGGAGTGGCTGCACAAGGGCGCCAGGCTCACGGAGACCGACGGAGCGATCGGCGCCGCGCGGGGGGACGCATTCACGGCCGACCTCTTCGCGCGCCTGCTGGAGGAGGAGTACGCCAAGCTGCGGGCCGCGGGGAACCGCGACGTCCACGACGACTCCAAGGCCACCACCCTGCCCATCGCCCGCGAGATCGTGCAGACCTACGTCACCTCCCCGGTCAAGGCGCCCTGGTACGTCGACCTGCTCAACCTGAACCTCGACAACCACGACCTGGCGAAGGCGCGGGGGCGGATCGGGCAGTAC
>DASYTI010000250.1 GCA_036002485.1 Candidatus Methylomirabilota bacterium
TGCGCTTGAAGTTGGCGTCCACCTCCACCTTTGTGGCGTAGGGCGCCTGGGGCCAGCCATGCCGCGCGGCCTCGATCCGCTCCATGGCGAGGTTGGCGCCCTTGACGATGCGCAGCTTGATGGGCGCGCCCCCGCGACGGCCCCGCTCGATCGCCCACGCGGTGAGCGCGCGCTGCACGCGGTGGGACTCGGGCAGATACGCCTGAAGCACGACCCCTGCCCGGAGCCGCAGGAACTCGGCCTCGTCGAGCACCTCGCGAAACGCCGTGACGGTCAGGTCGAGGTCACGGTGCTCCTCCATGTCGAGGTTGATGAACTTCGGCGTGAGGTGGCCGTCGGCGTGACGGTATTGATGCCGTAGAGCCTGCCGGTAGAGCACGCGCAGCCGCTCCTTCACGCGCTCGACGGTGTGACGAAAGGCCACCAGGTTGATCTGGCTGAAGACCGAGGAGACCTTGACCGAGATGTACTCGACGTCTTCGCGGGCCAGGAGCGCCAGGTAGGCCTCGAGCCGGCGCGCCGCTTCGCCCTCACCCAGGATCGCCTCGCCGAGCAGGTTGAGGTTCAGGCGCACGCCCGCGCGACGCCTCTCGGCTAGGTAGTGCCGGAGCTCCTCCTCCTCGGCGGGCAGGATCAGCGACTCGGTCTCGTGGCGCAGGCGGGCCACGATCGGCGGCACCACGACGCTCGGAAGATAGTGACCCATGACCCCGCCGAGCATGAGGGCGACCCGCTCCCACCACTCCATGAACTGCGGCGTGCCGTAGCGCTCGAGCAGGTAACCGAGCTGGTCGGCGATACGCTCCGGCCGTCGGCTGCGGAAGGCCTGATCGACGAGGGCGATGGTGAGCTGCTTGCCGCGCGGGTCTTCCATCATGCGGGCGAGCCGGCGCGCCTGGGTCTTCTCCTCCGGCGTCTCCTGGGCTCGGGCCTCGCGCAGCAGCGTGGCCGCCAGGTCGACGGCGCGGCCGGCGCGCTCTTTTCGCCTCATCGCGGACAAGGCCCCCATCGCTCTAGAGTTCTATTGTACGTGGGGCGGATTTAGTGTACCGGACGCCGGATGTATCCAATTCACGGCATTGGATCGACACGGATGGAGTGCTACAGGAAGGTATGTCGGTCGCGGCAGCTCAAGGTCCGCTGAGTCTCTCCGTCTGCCTCCTATTATCATATATGGTATAGTCTCTGTGACCGAGCCGACACGACACCTGCCATGAAAAAACCTTCAAACTGGGATCTCTACTTCCAGAAGCAGCTTGGCGATTCCGAACTGCGCGGGCTCGTCGCCAGGGAGCTCGAGTCCCTTCGGGTGGGGATTCAGATCGCAAGGATGCGCGAGAAGAAGCGCTTGAGCCAAGCCCAGCTTGCTGATCGAGTCGGTATGAGCGCGCCCAATATCTCCCGTATCGAGACAAGCCCGGCTCAAAATATGACTCTCGGGACGCTCGTGAAGATCGCGCGGGCACTGGGCCGCGGGGTCGAAGTCACCTTCCCAGCCCGACGCTCCCGCTAACAATTCACAGATCGAGCCATAGAAGCCCTTCGGCCCCCTCGTCCTGCCCCTCTCTCCGGATGGGGGACGTGACCCGGTATGCGCTCAGGCGGGCAGGCCGTAGTAGGCGGCGCAGTTGTCCCAGAGAATCTTGCGCTTGCTCAGCTCGGAGATGGGGAGCCGGAGGAACGACTCCACCGCCCGCGGGAATTTCGAATCGCCGTGCGGGAAATCCGTCGAGAAGACGATGCGGTCGTCGCCGATGGCGTCGATGACGTGCTTCACGGGCTCCTCGTCGCATTCCACCGACACGAAGCACTGCCGCTTGAAGTACCCGCTGGGCGGCATGGTCAACTCCTTGGCGTAGACGTCACCCAGCCACTCCGCGTGCTCGTCCATGCGCCAGAGGAGGAAGGGCACCCAGCTGCAGTTACCTTCGAGGAAGGCCACACGCAGCCGCGGATGCCGTTCCAGGATGCCGCCCGCGCAGAAGGCTCCCACCGCCAGCATCTGCTCGACGGGATGGGAGTACACGTGCTTCAGCATCGTGTTGGCGCCGAACTGCTCGCCCACCTGCCGGAGGAGCGAGCCCGAGCCCTCGTGGAATCCCAGCGGCACCTCCACCTCCTCCAGCGCGGCCCAGAGCGGCTCGTAGTAAGGATCGTGCCAGTTGCGCCCCTGCACCTCGTTCGGCCGCAGAAACACCCCGCGGAAGCCCAGCTCTCTCACGCAGCGGCGCGCCTCCGCCACCGCGTCGTTGACGTCGAAGGGCGAGATCATACCCGCTCCGATCAGGCGCTCGGGATTCTCCTGGCAGAACTCGTAGAGCCAGTCGTTGTACGCGCGGGCCATGGCCGCGGCGAGGGGCGGCTCCATGTCCGGAACCGTCAGGGCGAACAGACCACGGGAGGGATAGACCACCGCCACGTCGATACCCTCGATGTCCATCGCCTCGAGCTGCACCTTGGACGTCCACCCGCGCTCTTCGAAGGGCTTCCAGCGCTGCTGGTTGAGGGCATAGTTGTGCCCCTGACGGCGGCGGTTCCGATCGGCATCGGTCCCCGCGACGCGGCCCCACGGCTTACCCCCGTGGGCCAGCCGTAGATCGCCGACGTCCTCGGTCAGGCCGTGGGGGCTACGATCCCGGAAGGCGGGGTCGATGTAGCGCTGCCACAGGTCGGGCGGCTCGATGATGTGGATGTCACTGTCGAGGACCTTGAAGTTCTGGTGCATGAGCCACCTCCGTGAGCGCCCGCGGCGAGAGGGCGGTAGGACGGGACAGCTACAGGTACTTCGTCGGCCAGTTCATCGCGCGCCACATGTGCGCGGAGGGACTGACGTCGAACCCGAGGCCTTCCTCGGGCTGCCTGAAGTGGCGGCCCACGACGTCCGTGAACTCCTCCAGCTCGACCCGCACGTTGGGATCGAAGGAGTAGAGGTCGTTGATGCAGATCAGGCGCGCGCTCATGTACCACTGGTGATCGCGCGCGTAGCGATAGTCCCGCTCGATGTAGGCGTCGGGCTTGTAGTCCGGGCCGAACAGCCTGATGTAGGACTGGGGGTAGGCATAGCCGACGGATTCGTCGGCGAAGAAGCGCAAGGCCTGGTGGTAGCGGATGGCAAAGCTCACCTCTTCGTCCACGTATGGCTCGACGAGCTGGGCCGTCCAGTAGCCGTGGTCGCCGCGAATGAACCCCACGGCAGCAATGTCGTGCAGCAGGCACGCGAGGACGATCTTCTCGTTGACGCCGTTCTTCTGGGCGAGCCGCGCGCTCTGCATCAGGTGCTGGGTGGGGCCGAAGCGGAGCTTGAAGAAGTCGAACAGGTTCGGCTTGTCGGGCATCCGCGGCAGGCGCGGATCGTGGCCCATCAGGTACCGCTTGCCCGTGTCGGGGGGGCGGGGGATCGGCTCACGCGGGTCGCGCTCTCCCGAGGTGTAGATGACCGACTTCACGACGACCCGGTCCAGCTCCTCCATCATCGCCCGCTCGGCGGCCTCGGCCTTCTCTAATGCGTTCATGGGGGGATCATCCGTCCGCGGGCCACAACTGTCAAGGGCGAGAGGGGCGCCGCCGCGTCAGCGCGGTGCCCTTGTGCATCGCCACATGATCCGTCTTGTCGCTCCTTATCGCGTATTGCGGAGCCTCCTTGCTTGCATGGTGGGTGTAGCCCTTGTAGTTCACGTCTCGCGTGTGTACCTTGATGATCCGCCCGCTCACCCGCCCCGCCTCCGAGTTCCAACTCACGCGATCTCCGACCTTGAACCTTCTCGTCATGGCTCCCCCCCCAAGTCGTCGCCTCGAATCTGCCCCGTCCGACTCTCAATTCAGGATAACGCTGGCCGAAAGTCCACGCCCCGGCGCATAATGCACGGCCATGAAGCTCACCGTCGAATTCCCCAGCGTGTCGTACCGCGAAGGGCCGGAGGCCGTGCGGCGCTTTGCCCGCGCCGTCGAGCAGATCGGCTATGACCACATCGACGTCTTCGACCACGTCGTCATGGGCTATCCGATGGAGGGGCGCCCGCCTGGTCCTTACCAGGCGACCATGCCAATCCTGGAAGCGCTGATGCTCCTCGGCCATATCGCCGCCGTCACCTCGCGCGTGGGGCTCGGGACCGAGGTGCTCGTCCTGCCGCAGCGTCACCCGACCCTCGTGGCCAAGCAGGTGAGCACGCTCGACATGCTCGCGGGCGGCCGCGTGCGCCTGGGCGTCGGGGTGGGCTGGCAGGAATCGGAGTACGAGGCGCTGGGCGAGGACTTTCACACTCGCGGCGCGCGGATGGACGAAGCCATCCGGCTGCTCCGCGCGTACTGGAGCGAGGCGCGCGTGGAATCAGCCGGGCCGCACTATCCCATGACCGCGATGGCCATGGAGCCCAAGCCGCCGCAGGGGCGCAGTCTGCCCATCTGGATCGGCGGCATGTCGGAGCGCGCCTGGCGCCGCGTGGGCGAGCTGGGCGACGGCTGGCTGGCCAGCCGGATCACGGACGCGACCAGCGCGCAGGTGGCTATCGACGCCATCCGGCGGGCCGCCGAGGCGGCCGGGCGCGATCCCGGCGGCATCGGATGGCAAAGCATGGTCGCTCCTCCGCCACGCGATGCCGAAGGCAAGCGCTTCTATGCCCAGCACGACCGCGTGGTGGCTCGCGTGGTCGAGCTGCAGAAGATGGGCTTCGAGTGGGTGGCGCTCAACGCCACGGCCATCTTCCAGGCGGGCGCGCGCTCCGTGGACGCGATGATCGACGCGCTGGGCGTCCTCCACGGCAAGATCCGCAGCGCCGTCGGCTAATTAGCGCGAAGTATTCAGGCTCGCCTTGACTATTCCCGAGACAACGCCACCCTCACCCTGCCCTCTCCCTCTCCGAGGGAGAGGGATTTATTTTGATCCCTCGCCCCCGCAGGGGGAGAGGGCAGGGTGAGGGGGAGACCACGATGCGGTAGGCGCGCTCGTGAGGGACTCAGGCGATGGCGCCGGCGAGGCGGAGGGCGGCCAGCCTGGTGGCGTCGTAGCCGAGGAGACGCGAGAGCGTCTCGTCGGTGTGCTGGCCGATGGTGGGCACGGGCCCGACCCGGGCCGGGGTCTTGGAGAGCTTGATCGTCGCACCCGGCAGGTACATCTCCCCCGCGATCGCGTCCTCCATCTTCACCAGCATCTCGCGCTGCCAGAGGTGCGGATCCTGGGCGACCTGGGGGATCGTGCGCACCGGCGCCGAGGGGATCCCGACCTCGAGGAGGCTCTCGCAGATCTCCTCCGTCGTCCGCCCGGCGCACCACTTGTCGATGAGCACCCGCCGATCGTCGGGCCCCGTGCTGCCCGCCATGGGCGTGGTGTCGCCCTCGGCGCTGGCGCCGCGGACGATCTGCATCAAGCGCGCGGCCATGTCCCGACCCGCGGCAGCGATGACCACGAAGCCGTCCTTGGTCTTGTAGGGCGGCCGGCCACCCTCGCCGCCTTCCTTGCCGGTGGCGAGGTAGTACGAGGTCGGGATCTCGACCATGGTCAGCGCGGAGTCGAGCAGGCAAACGTCGACGACCTGCCCCTCGCCCGTGCGCTCGCGATGACGAAGGGCGGCGAGCGTGCCGATCGTCGCGTGGAGCGCGGTGTAACGATCGACGACGGACGATGCGGTGCCGATGGGCTTGCCTTCCTGCTGGCCGGTCAGCGTCATGAGGCCGCTCATGGCCTGGCCGAGCGAGTCAAAGGCCGGCCGCTCCGTATAGGGCCCGTACTGGCCGAACCCCGACACCGAGACGAGGATGATCCCGGCGTTCAGCGCGGCCAGCCGCTCGTAGTCGAAGCCCATGGCGCGCATGACGCCCGGGCGGAAGTTCTCGAGCACAATGTCGGCCTTGGCCACGAGGGCGGCGAAGACCTCCTTGCCTTGGGCACTCCTGAGATCGAGACAGACGCTCTTCTTGCCGCGGTTGTAGACGGAGAAGTACACGCTCTGGCCGCGCACGAGGGGCGGGTGCTTGCGCGTCTCCTCCCCGCCCGGCGGCTCGATCTTGATCACCTCGGCCCCGAGATCGGACAGCAGCATGCCGCCGCGCGGGCCCGCCTGGAAGCGCGCCAGCTCGAGTACGCGGATGCCGTCGAGGCAGCCGTTCATGGCCGCAGGCTAGTGGGGCGAGGCGGCAACGTCAAGGGGGCACATTGAAGAGCGCGGGCGTGAGTGGTATCTCCTGGGAAGCGGCATCTACCCGCAGTGATGGAGGAGCGATATGGCGAACCGTGGCATCGAGGCTGTACGCGCGCACCTGGCGAAGCTTCCCCCGTCGGACTCGCTGACCATCGCGGAGCGGCGTGCCCAGTACGAGCGCGCGGAAAAGGCGTTCCCCACTCCGCCGGAGGTCAAGGTGGAGCGCGTGACGGCGCCGATAGTTCCCGCGGAGTGGCTGCGCCCGCCCTCAGCGGAGGCGGGCCGGGTCGTGCTCTATCTCCATGGCGGGGGCTACGTGATCGGCTCGCCCCGTTCTCATCGCCACCTGGCCGCGGCGATCGCGCGCGCGGCGGGGGCCAGCGCGCTCTTGCTCGACTATCGGCTCGCGCCCGAGCACCCTTTCCCCGCCGCCGTTGACGACGCCGTGGCCTGCTACCGCTGGCTGCTCGAGCAGGGCATCTTGCCGGAGCAGATCGTGATCGCGGGCGACTCCGCGGGCGGCGGGTTGACCGTGGCCATGCTGGTCGCGCTGAGAGACGCGCGCGTCCGGCTGCCCGCCGGCGGCGTGTGCATCTCTCCCTGGGTCGATCTCACCTTCAGCGGCGGCAGCTACCAGACGAAGGCCGCCGCCGATCCGATCGTGGCGCGTCCAGGGATCGACGAGATGGCGCGGGCCTACCTCGGCGCGACGGATCCGCGCACGCCGCTGGCCTCTCCGGTGTTCGCCGACCTGCGCGGCCTGCCGCCGCTACTGATCCACGTCGGCAGCGACGAGGTGCTCCTGGACGATGCCGCCCAGCTCGCCGATCGGGCCAAGGCGGCCGGGGTGCCGGCGACGCTCGAGGTGTGGGACCGCATGGTCCACGTCTGGCACTGGTTCCTGCCCATGCTCGAGGAGGCGGAGACGGCTATCGAGACCATCGGCCGGTTCTGCAAGACGCGAATGAGCTGAGAAGCGGTCGCCAAATTTGCGGGTGGAGTCCCGATTCGTGTGGAAAACGGAAAGGGCGCATTCTTCTCGTTGGTGAAATTAGCGATCAACGCGCACCTGGCAGGGCGGAAGATCGCTGCCGTGCTCAGCCAGCACACGGCAGTAGCGGCATGATGATCATACGCGCGGCGCTCGCGGCGGCTCTCGCCCTCGGTGTACTCGCCGCGCCCCTCCCCTCCCCCGCGCAGCAAGAAACGAAAGTCTGGCGCATCGGCTTTTTCTACTTCGGGTCGCGACAGTCCTCTTTGGACACGGGCCGCTACAACTCATTTCTGCAAGGAATGCGCGAGCTCGGGTATATCGAGGGAAAGAATTTCGTCATTGAGGCGCGTTTTGCGGACGGAAAGAGGGAGGCCCTTCCCGGACTGGCCGCGGAACTGATAGCGAGAAAAGTGGACGTGATTGTGGCGACGGGAACCCCTGTTAACAGCGCGTTGCAGAAGGCGACCAGGACCCTTCCTATCGTGAGCACCGTCTCGTCCGATCCGGCCGGAGACGGCTCCGCCGCAAGGCTTGCGCGGCCCGGCGGAAATATCACCGGACTGAGCAACTTTGCACCCGAACTGGGCCAGAAGCAGGTGGAACTCCTGACAGTCTGCGTCCCAAAGTTGTCCCGGTTCGCGGTGCTGGTGAACCCATCCAATCCGGAGCACTTAGGGCGGCTAAAGCTCGTCGAGTCCGCCGCCGGGAAAGTCGGCATTCGCATTCTGGCGGTGGACGGCGGTACTCCAGACGAGATCACGCGCGGCTTCGGCGCCATGGCGCGTGATCGCACCCAGGCCGTGCTCGTTCTGGGCGATACGTTTTTTCTGCAGCAGGTGAGGCAGATCGCAGAGCTGGCGCTCAAGCATCGGCTGCCCTCCATATTCCTCAACCTGGAACATGTCGAAACGGGCGGCTTAATGAGCTACGGCCCGAACTTCACCGACAATTTCCGCCGTGCCGCAAGGTACGTGGACAAAATCCTCAAGGGCGCGAAGCCGGCAGACTTGCCCATCGAGCAGCCGACGAAGTTCGAGCTGGTGATCAACCTCAAGACCGCCAAGGCCCTCGGGCTAACCATCCCGCAATCGCTGCTGCTGCGGGCGGATCAGGTCGTTCAGTAGGGGACAAACACGGCATTCCGGAAGAGCGCCGCCCGATTTCAGCATCACGCGGGACACCACCAATTTGCTTGCGCGGGAAGACAATCGTCCATACACCACCCTGGTGCGGTTCGAGTGGGATCCGCGCAAGGTGGATGCAAACCTCCGCACTCACGGGATTGGCTTCGCGGAGGCGGTCACGTCTCAGAAGACGCCTTCGCGCTGACCCGTGAGGATCCCGATGCCGTGGGAGAAGAGCGGTTCGTGACCCTGGGCTTGAGCGACCAGGCGAACCTGCTCGTCGTTGTGTACGCGTATCGGGAGCCCGACATCATTCGAGTGCTCTCCGCGTGGAGGACGAACAGGCGGCAGAGGGAGCTCTATGAAGAAGGTCGTAGCTGAGGGGTATCGGGACATTGATTTCTCCCGCGGGAAGTGCGGCCCGGTCATCTCACCCGAGCCGGGCAAGACGAAGATTTCCATTCGGCTAGACAACGTAGTGCTCAAGTACCTTCGGAATCTGGTGCACAACGCGGGAGGGGGCAACTATCAGACTTTGATCAACGACGCTCTTCTCGAGCACGTCAACCGGCGGTCAACTCTCGATGTCGTGCGACAAGTCGTGCGGGAAGAGCTCGCACCCTACGGGACTGCGCGGGGATCGAGACGGCGCAGTCCGTACAAGGGTCGCTAACGCCTATCCCTTCAGGCGGAGGAGGCGGCGCGCGTTGCCCTCGTAGATCTTGGCCTTGTCCAGGTCGCTGGCCCGCATCCGCTCCATGGCGGCGATAGTGTCGCGGATGAACCCCGGTCCCTTCTCGGGGTCGAAGGGGAAATCGGTGCCGAACAGCACGTGATCGGCGCCGAAGAAGGCGAGCCCGCTCTCCATGGCGTGCCAGGCCCCGAAGAGGGCGGTGTCGCCGTAGAACATGCGGAAGTAGTCGATGGGTCGTCGCTTGAGCCGTCCGAGGGCGCCTCCGTCATCCGGGTCATCGCTCCGGGCCCCGAGCTGATCGAGCCCGCCGCCGATCCGCCCCTCGCAGAACGGGACCATGGCGCCCAGGTGATGCGTGATGATGATGAGTCCGGGGTGGCGATCGAAGAGGCCGGAGAAGACGAGGCGGCCCATGGCCACGCTGGTCTCGTACGGCCAGCCGAAGGCCCACCAGAGATCGTACTTCGACCGCGGCTCGCCGGCATAGTCCGCGAAGGTCGCGGGACGGGCGGGATGCATCCAGATGGGCAGCCCCCGCTCCGCCATGCGGGCGAAGATCGGCTGATACTCCGGCTGATCGAGGGCTCGGCCATTGACGTTGGTAAAGATCTGCACCCCCGTCGCGCCGAGATCGTCGATGGCACGCTCCAGCTCGGTGAGGGCGGCCTCGGGATTGTTCATGGGTAGCGAGGCGACGAAGCCGGGGAAGCGGTGGGGGTGACGCTCGACGATGGCCGCCATCTCGTCGTTGGCGATCCTCGCCAGCTCTGGACTGGTCGCCGGCGGGGCGACCACCTCGATGGGCGGGTTGGCGAGCGTGAGCACCTGAACGTACCCATCCCAGCGATCCATCATGGTGAAGCGCAGGTCAAGGTCTACAAGCACGGGAATCCCTGACATGCGCTTCTGCAGCGCGAGCCCTGGCGGCGCCACCGCGAGCAGGCGGTCGAAGTACTTTCGCGGCAGGATGTGCGGGAAGACGTCGATCTTCACGGTGGGGGCCCTGCCATTCACCCCCTCATCTACTCAGCCCTCGCCTCAGGGCTCCGCCCTTCAGCTCGAACTGCGGCCCTCTCCCCCGATGGGGGAGAGGGATCAAGTTGGGGCCGCTCAGCTCGAGCGGCGACCTTCTGCCCCGCTTGGGGGAGAGGGATTGAAGGGGCGAGGGCCCGTGTGCCGTAGCGGTGGTAGCACTGCACGGCATTGTCCCAGAGGAGCTTCCGTCGGGCCCTCTCCGAGATCGAGGTCCAGCCCAGGACAGCGTCCACCGACTTCGGGAACCAGCTCTCCGAATGCGGGTAGTCGGTCGCGAACATGAGGGTGTCCTCGCCGAGCGCCTCCAGGACATGGCGCAGCGACTGCTCACCCTCGTGGAGCTGGATGCTCTGGAAATACTGTGGCCCGCGAATGTACTCGCTCGGCTTCTGCTTGAGGGGCGGCAGGGCGTGGCGGGACATCTCGGCCAGCTCGTCCAGCCGCGAGGCCCAGAAGGGCAGCCAGCCGTGCCCACACTCGAGCGCGGTGAGACGCAGCTGCGGGTAGCGGTCCAGCACGCCCGCGCCGATCAGCGCCGCCATGTTGCGCTGCGCGTTCCACACGTGGCCGGCGGCGCGCTGGAGAAAGACGTTGTCCCAGGTGTCCCACATGCCGGGAGGGTACGGGACGGTCATGGTGAACGAGTGGATGACCACCGTGAGGTCGTGGGCCTCGGCGGCCGCCCAGATCGGCTCCCACGCCGGGTCGTCGAGCGACAGCTCGGGCGGACAGATCGGAAAGATGCCGACCGGCCACGGCTCCTTCCCCCAGCGTTCGATCTCGGCCACCGACGAGGCGGCGTCGCGGGCCGAGACAAGGACGAGACTCGTCAATCGCTCCGGATAGGGCGCGCAGTAGTCTGCGAGGAAGCGGTGATACGCCCGATACATCGCCTGCTCGAGCGCAATGTCGTCAAGGCCAGCACACGCGGGCACGCCACCCGAGGGCAGGATCATGTTCACGTCGATGCCCTCGATGTCCATGTCCTTCACCCGCGCATGCGGATCGAAGCTCACGCGATCGGTGGGAAACGGCGGGCCCTGCCACCGGACATCCCATGGCGTGCCGCCGTCCCGGGCGCCACGTGTCGCCGCGGTGGGCGGGGCGACCCGCTCCCGCGAGCCGAGGAGCCGATCGAGCTTGGGCCGCTTGCCGATCAGGTATCGCGACATCCCGGCCTTGGCCGGGGCACGCCCGACCAGGGGCCCGAGCGCCGCGAGCTTGGCCCGATCGGCCGCCGCCAGATACTCCTCGATCGGCTCGACCGGCTCGATGATGTGGGTGTCCGCGTCGAAGATGCGGTAGCCATCGCGCGCCATAGCCATTCCTCCTTCAAGTAACTCGCCTCAGACGACGGGCCCCCTGATCTACCCAGCCCTCGCCTCGCGGCTTTGCCGCTCAGCTCGAACCGCGGCCCTCTCCCCCGCGACGGGGGAGAGGGATGAGATCAGCAACGTCACCCATCCCTCCTTCTCCTGATCCCTCTCCCCCACCGGGGGAGAGGGTAGGGTGAGGGGGCATACGTTTACGGCCGGGTGAGCACGTCCACGAGGGCGGGGCGGCCCTCGTCCTTGACCACGCGCAGCGCGCGTCGAAGGGCGGGGCCAACGGCCTCCGCGCTGTCCAGCGGCCCCTCGGCGTGGACGCCGAAGCCCTGCGCGATGCGCGCGAAATCCGGCGCCGGATCGTCGATGCGGATCCCCACCACCTTGTTCTCCACGGGCCGGCCGCGCGTCTTGGCCACGGCTTCCTGGTGCTCCTCGTCGTTCCCGTACGTCCGATTGTTGAACATGACGGTCAAGAGGGGCAGCCGGTGGTGCGCGGCGGTGTAGAGCCCGCTCACGACGTAGAGCAGGTCGCCGTCGGCCTGGAGGTTGACACAGAGCTTGCCCGAGTCGGAATGGGCCAGCGTCACGCCAAGCGCGGCGGGAAGCCCGTAGCCGAGCCCCGCGCCTCCACTGCCGCCGCAGGCCCGCTCGGGCTGCCAGTCCCAGAGCCGGCGCGCCCAGCCCTTCCCGGTGCCGTTGGCGAGAATCCAGTCCTCGTCCTTGATGACCTGCCACACCTCGGCCGCGAGCACGGAAGGGGCCAGCGGCTTCGACGAGCGCTCGAGACTCACCGCGCCCTGCCACTCGGCGCTGAGCGCGGCGTGCCGGAGGGCGATGCGCTCCGCGCGGGCCCGGCGCGCCGCGGCGGCGCCGTCGTGCCGGAGCCGATCCTCGACGGCCGCCACCAGCGTGGGCAGCGCGAGGGCGGCGTCGGCCGCGATGGGCAGGTCCACGGGGACCAACGACTGGTAGGTCTGCGCCCAGCTCCGGGCCGCGTAGTCCTCGAGCGAGATCGAGATCACGCGGACGCTCTCGTTCAGCAGGCGTACCTCGCGCGTGCTCCGATCGGTGTGGCCGAGGGCGTTCAGGAAGCTCGAGACATCGAGGGCGAGGATGAGGTCGGCCTCGCGCACGACCTCGTCTCGCGCCCCGCTCATGTCGAGGGGGTGACGGCCGGGGACGCTCGGTCGCCCCTGGGACTCGGCGGACAGATCGACCATGGGCGCGGCGAGGAGCTCGGCGAGACGGCACAGGGGCGCGGCCACGCCCGGACGGCGCCCGAGATTTTCCACCACGATCACCGGGTAGCGCGCGTCGGCGAGGCGGCGAGCCGCGTCGTCGATGGCGCGCGGGTCGGCGTGCGGCGGCGTGGCCGGCTGAAAGCGCGCGACGTCGGGCAAGGGAACCGGATGCGCGAGCGCCTCCTCCTGCAACGCGGCGTCGAGGCACAGGTAGACCGGCCCCTGCGGCTCCGTACGGGCGAGCCGCCACGCGCGCAGAAATGCCTCGGGAATGGCGGCCACGCTCGCCGGCTGGTCGTCCAGCTTGACGTAGTCGCGGACCTGGGTCCCCTGCACGAGGGCGGTGTGGATCCAGTCGATCCAGGGCCGGCGCTTCGTGGCGTCCATGGGCCCGGTGGCGCCGAGCACGAGGATGGGGGCTCGATCGCAGAAGGCATTGAAGATGGCCATGCTCGCGTGCTGGAGGCCCACGATGTCGTGGACGACGGCGGCCATGGGCGTCCCTTTCGCCTTGGCATAGCCGTGGGCGAGGGCGACGGCGATCTCCTCGTGGGTGGTGAGCACGAGCTCGGGCCCGCGCGGGCCCGCATGGTTCACGAGGGAGTCGTGAAGGCCGCGGAAGGTCGCCCCCGGGTTGATGGCGACCTTCTCGACCCCGACGGCCTGAAGGAGATCGACGACGAGGTCAGACCCGTATCCCGCCGTCGCGCGGTCGCTCAGTCGCCCGCCGGGCACAACGGTCAGCGCCCCGTGGGCGCGGCGGCGGCGTCAGCCTTCAGGAAGTCGGCCTCGGTGAACCCGTAGAGCTGTCCTCCTCCCGCGAGGATCTGCGCGGCGATCCTGCGGGGCACGTTCTTGAGGAGATTGTCCGCCACGTGGGGGAAGTTGGAGTCGAAGTGCGGATAGTCCGTGGAGATGCACATCCGGTCGGCGCCGATGAGTCCGGCGGTGGCCTCGATCTCCGGCTCGCTGCCCTCCACGGCCGCCCAGCAGTTGCGCCGGAAGTACTCCCGCGGGGTCAGGGCCAGGTAGGGGGCGTGCGAGTCACGGTACTGGGGGTAGTCCCACTCGATGCGCGACAGGAGGCCGGGCACCCAGGAGTTCTGGGCTTCCAGGAATCCCACCCTCAGCTTGGGATGGAACTCGAACACGCCGCCGATGATCATGGCGATCATGGCCTGCTGCATCTCGATCCAGTGGCTGGCCACGTGCCGGTAGAATCGGTTCTCGCCGTAGAGGGGAATCATCCGCGAGTACACGGCGCTCACCCCCTCGTGAAAGCCCCAGGTCACGTTCAGCCCTTCGTGCACGCTGTAGAGAGGGTCCCAGTAATTCGAGTGCCAGTAGTGATCATTGATCAGGTTCGGCCGGATGAACGACCCTACCGCTCCGAGCTTCGCGCACCGCACGAGCTCCTGGCAGGCCAGGTGCACGTCGTGCACGGGCAGCATGGCCACGAACTTCAAGCGATCGGGACTGTACTGGCAGAACTCGTGGATCCAGTTGTTGTAGGCCTGGCAGAGGGCCAGGGAGAGCTGGGGATCCATGTTGTCGCGGGCGATGAGGCTGAGGCCGCCCGTGGGATAGAGCACCGCGATATCGACCCCCTCCTGCTCCATGCCCATGACCTGGGCCTCGGCGTTGTAGTCGCGCTCGACGGCGAAGTCGAGCCGGCCCGTGTCGGCGAGGCGCGATCCGGAGAGGGGCTGGGTGCTCTGGGTGGGGCCACGACGGATGCGCTTCCGGTATTGCTGCAGCTCGGAGTCCGAGGTGGGGAGGCCGTCGATGACGGTTAGGCCGGAGGGGCCGCGATTCGGGCGGCCGTCCGTTCCCACGGGCACGCTGACCCGGTGCTTGAACTTCGGATCCAGATAGCGGTCGAAGAGATCGGGCGGCTCCATGATGTGCATGTCGGAGTCGACGAAGCGCAATCCATCTTTCATGTCACCCTCCTCGGCATGGCCGGACGTGAGGCGCTGATTTCGGGGCTGTAGCGGAGAAGCTATCACATTTGCGCGGGCACGTCAGATCATGCTGCGGCCTGACCATCGCGCTCTCGGTCGCGCCGGTTCGGGCTACTCGTCGGGCCGGCGCGAGCGTGCTTGTCCCGAGCACCGCCGCGCCCTGTGTGAGCACGTCCCGACGAGTGAGGCTCATCGTGGTCCTCCCGGCGCCCCGCCGTTCGAGTTGAGGGACGGCCCCAGCCGTCGCGAGACGAGGGCTGAGCAGATTCGAGTTGAGCGGCAACCCGCGGCCAGCGCGAGACGAGAGCTGAGTGGATTCGCGCGCTCATGATGCGCCAATCAGGCCGGGCGGGCAACCAGGAGATCGTAGATCTCGAGAGCGAGACGGCCGAAGTCGGCCGAGGCGCGCGCCTCGACCGTGCGAGGCCGCGGGAGATGCACGGGACAGATGCGCGCGACCCGCCCGGGACGGGGGGACATGACCACGACGCGGTCGGCGAGAAACACGGCCTCGGGGATCGAGTGGGTCACGAAGAGGATGGTCTTGGAATCGCGGCCGATCGTCCCACGGGAGTCCTCGCCCCAGACCCGCAGGAGCTCGAGATTCATCTCGTCGCGGGTCATCGCGTCGAGGGCGCCGAAGGGCTCGTCCATCAAGAGCAGGGGCGGATCGAGCAGCAAGGCCCGGCAGAGGGAGGCCCGCTGCTGCATGCCGCCGGACAGCTCGCGCGGCAGCTTGGCCTCGAAGCCCCCGAGCCCGACCAGCCGCAGCAGATCGCGCGCGCGGTCGCGGTAGCGCCTCGGCTCGAGGCCGGCCAGCTCGGCGGGCAGCAATACGTTGTCGAGGACGGAGCGCCACTTGAGCAGGACGGGCGCCTGGAAGACCATGCCGACTTCCGCGACGGGCCGCGTCACCGGGCGGCCGTCCACCGTCACGTCGCCGCGAGTGGCGGGCCTCAGCCCGGCCACGATGCGCAGCAGGGTGGACTTGCCGCAGCCGCTCGGGCCAACCAGGGCCACGAACTCGCCGCGCCGCACGCCGAAGGAGATGTCCCGCAGGGCCTCGACGGGACCGCTCTGCGGCTCATACGTCATCCCCACCCGGTCCAGCGCGATGAAGTCGGGCGGCGGCGTACCGCCCCCTCACCCT
>DASYTI010000251.1 GCA_036002485.1 Candidatus Methylomirabilota bacterium
ACCCAGAGGTCGCACCTGACCCAGTTGAATGGCTGGCTACGACGGAAGCAAACCGTCTTGCCGCCGTACGGCGGTTCCACCAGAGCGCTAAGCACGACACCGGAAGTCCTCAGTTGCATGCGGCCATTCACGTCGTTGTAGAAACCCAGCTCGCCGAGCGCCATCCAGCCGCCACCGATGCGATGAATCGATTGATGGCCGACGGGCTTCGACGCCACGAAGCGTTACACGCGATCGGCTCCGTCGTGGCAGCGGAAATATTCGACATCGTGAAGTCAAAGCGAATTCACAATCCTGAGGCCTATTCGCGCGAGCTGCAGCACCTGACGGCGGCTGCGTGGCGTACGGGTTACGGTGAGCAATCTTGAGCGCAAGCGGCCGTCCAACAACAGGCTCTAGCTGGCCAGCTCGGCGCCGGCCGCTCAGCCTGACCGTTGGGCCGACGGGCACGCAGCTACAGGTTTTCGAGGAGACGGTCGTACCCAGCGTGCGTGCCGATCCAGAACCAATTGATCTCGTTATCGTCCAGAAGCCCAAGGAGCGCGGTATCCCAGGGTCACGCGAACGGAGTAGATAGGATCGCGATCGTGAACCTTCTTGAACTGAAGGCTTGGGTACCGAGCGTTCTCGCGGAACAGCTGATACGCCTTCCGAGCGGCTTCCCTGATCTCAGGTGGAAGCTCGCGATACGCCGCCCAGAAGCGCGGTGTCGCATGCGAGGTCACAGCTTGTCGGGATCGAGTTCCGTCCCTCTGCCGGCGGCGCGGTCAAAGCGGACTCGGGTCGATGTCTCGAGGCTCGGTGCAACGATCCGTACTAGGACAGCCGTGGTGGATGACGGAAGAGCACGCCGTAGTCGTCGCTGAAGGCAGCCCGGCGCGTGGAGGTCCGCCGAATCAGAGATAGTTCGGGAACATGCGGCGGAAGGTATCGACGGGCGCGCGTGAGCGGAAGTAGGGCATCTGGCTCGTAGAGTACTCGGCGCCACCGCGGAAGATGATGGACGCGGTGGCGAGGACCTTGCCGGCCGAGGTCCCGAGCGCGAGCTCGCTCCGCCAGAACGTGCGCTTGCGGTCCACGGGCGCGACGCGGTCGAAGCGCCCCGCCGCCACCACGGCGGCGTCGCCGGGTAGCTCGGGCTCGAGGATGCTGATGGCGAGACGATTCGTGAGCCCCCCTTCCTTCATGACGAGCGCGCCGAGCCACCAGGCGACCTCGTCGAGCAGCACGGGGACGAGCGCGGGGTGCAGTCGCTCATCATGGAGCCGCCAGGGCCGGCGCGGCTCGAGCCGAGCCCACACGCCCTCATCATCGAAGGCGAGCGCCACCTGGAGCCCGAGGGGATTCCGCGCGCCGCAGGCCAGGCAGTCCTCCGACATCGGCAGCGTCACGCCTTGAGTGCCTCCCCACCAGGGGGCAGCGAGGCGCTCAGTCTCGAGAGCGGCCACGGTGCCGCTCGTCAGGATGTGGCCACCCTGCGAGATGGTGAGAGCGGCCGTGCCATCGGCATGATCCGCGGCGATCTCCAGGGCTGATTCGGTTGGCACCGAGGCGGTGAGTCGGCCTTCGAGCCGGCGCGGCCCGAGCGGCCGCCCGAGACGCGCGGCGGCGGCATCCACGAGGGCCACGAGGCAGCCGCCGTGCACGATGCCCGGCCAGCTCTGAAGCAGCCGCGGCGCCTCGAGGCGGCCGGGGCCGGGGCCGTGGAGGTGCAGGGCCTGCTCGAAGGCGCGCGCGATGGTGTCCGGCGCCAAGGCTATGCGGAGCGCGTGCTACACTCGACGCGAATCATGACGGCGGCCATTCTACGACGTGGAGAAAGCAGGCCGCAATATTCAGCCCTCGCCTCACCGCTCTCCTCGCGTTCGGCTCGTCGGGAGCGTTTCGGCTCGAAATTCAATTCGTGATTCGCGACTCGGAGTTTCTCCTCGGCGGGCCGTTCGCCCAGGCCGCGCTCACCAGCTTCTTCTTCATGTCCAGCCTCAACTGCTTCATCCTGCTCCCGCTCTACATCCACCGGCTCGGCGGTACCGAGGCGGAGATCGGCATCGTGCAGGGCGCCTACAGCGCCATCGGCATCCTCTGCCAGCCCGTCGTCGGACTCTGGCTCGATCGCGTGGGGCGCCGCGCCTTCATGATTCTGGGCGTGGTGCTCCTGATGGTTTCCTCGGCCTCCTTCATCTTCACGCAGTCGCTGCCCGTCCTGGCCCTCTTGCGCGTGCTCCAGGGCCTCGGCTTCTCGACCTTCTTCGTGGCGAACTACGTCCACGTCGTGGGTCTGGTGCCCGTGGAGCGCCGAGGTTGGGCGCTCGGCATCTACGGTCTCTCGGGCTTTCTCGGCACCGCCCTGGCGCCGGTGGCGGGCGAGATCGTGGTCAACAATCTGGGATTCCGCTGGCTCTTCCTCCTGGCCGTGCTCCTGAGCGGCGTGGCCGCCCTCCTCGTGGCCCGCACCCACGGCATCCATCCGCCGGACATGGGGCGCGGCCCCGGCTTCGAGATGTTCCGCGAAGCGCTCAAGGACGTGCTGCGCGTGCACATGGCCCTCGCCTTCTTCTTCGGGCTGGGGATCGGGGCGATGTTCACCTTCCTGCCGACCTTTGGCGAATCGCTCGGAGTCAGGAGCGTCGCGCTCTACTACACGGCCTACGCGGTGGCGGCCATGGGGGTGCGCGTGGCCGGGGGCAATCTCATCGACACGCAAGGCCGCCGAGCCACCATCATCCCGTCCATGTTCATCCAGGCCGCCTCCGTGGCCATTCTCGCGCTCCTGGCCCTCCAGGTGCGACCGCACATGGCCGTGCCCATCGTGCCCTTCCTCGTCCTGGCGGGGCTGCTGGCGGGGGGCGGACACGGCTTCCTCTACCCCGCGCTTTCGGCTCTTCTGATGGACGTCACCCCCGAACGGCATCGCGGCGGGGCGGTGGGCATCTTCAGCGGCGTCATGCTCATCGGCCAGACGCTGGGCTCCATGATCTTCGGGTACGTCGCGCATGGGTTCGGCTATGCGGTGATGTGGGGCGTGGTCACGCTCCTGCTGACCGCGGGCTTCGTGTTGAGCCACCGGCTCCGCGAGGGGCGCGCCGCGCGCGTCCCCGTCGCCGGTTGACTTGCTCCGGGCCGCCGCCGATACTGCTCTGGCGCGCGAGCAGCGCGCGAAGACTGGAGGATCACGATGACCGTGCTGGCCGCCGTCGTGAGACACGCAGTGCTGATCCTCGTTGTCGTCGTTCTCACCGTGGAAGTCCCGCGGGCGCAGCCGCCGCCCGCCACTCCCCAGGAAGTGAGCGTGGTCGGCCTGTTCGTCAGCCCCGGGAGCGGCCAGCCCCATGTCGTCCTCCAGGGCAAGCGTGACCGTCGGCGATTCGCCATGGCCATCGGGCTCGCCGAGGCGAACGGCATCGCCGTTCCTCTGGAGAATCGCGTGCCCCCGCGCCCGCTCACCCACGACCTCTTCCTCACCCTGTTCGGTCGGCTCCGGGTCACCGTCACCAAGGTGATCATCACGGACCTGCGCGACGACATCTACTACGCCACCGTCTATCTCGATGCCAGCGGCAAAGAGATGCAGCTCGACTCGCGCCCCTCCGACGCCATCGCGCTGGCCATCCGCGCGAAGGCGCCCGTCTTCGCCGAGGAGCGCGTGTTCGACAAGTCGGAGCGGCTGCTGACGCCACCCGCCCCGCCGGGACAGCGGATCTAGCCGGATGGCTCCTGAAGAAGCGAGCAGCGGCGGCGGGGCCGTCCCCTCGAAGCTCGAACCGGACAGCCAGCAGTGGGCCATCCAGCGGCGCATCGAAGACGTCTTCGCCAAGCTCGGAGAGAAGTTCGGCGATCTGACCGGTCGGGTGGAGGTGCGCCTGCGTCCCGACACCACCTTCGAGCAGATCGGCGGGCTGCGGGAGGCCAAGGGCATCGTGCGAAGCCTGGGCACGGCCCTGACCGACCCCGAGCTTTATCGTCAGTGGGGCATCACACCTCCCAAGGGCGTGCTGCTCTTCGGGCCACCCGGCACCGGCAAGTCCCTCCTCGCGCGCGCGCTGGCCACCGAGACAGGCGCCGTTTTCTACCATCTGAAGCTCATGAACCTCACCTCCAAGTTTGGCCCCGCCACGGGAGAGCTCCTGCCGGAGATCCTCACGGTGGCCCGGGAGCAGGGCAAGGGCGTGGTCTTCCTCGACGAGGCCAATGCCCTCTCCCTCGAGCATCTGCTCCCGCCCGCCCAGGCGCGGGAGGCGAGCGCGCGGGTGGTCGCGGCGCTCTGCGAGAAGCTCGACGGGCTCGAGGACTTTTCGCGGCTCATCGTGGTGGGCTCCACGAGCCGGACGGACTCCGTCGACGCCTCGCTGGTGGCCCCCGGGCGCCTCGACCGCCTCGTCGAAGTGGCGCTGCCCGACGGGGTCGCCCAGCAGGAAATCCTGGAGCTGACGCGCCTACGCACCGAGGCGGCCGCCGGCCGCCCGCTCTTCGCCGACCTCGACTACCGCTCCGTGCTGCCCCCCATGGGCGGGATGAGCGGCGCCGAGCTCTCGGAGATCGCCCGCCGCGCCCTCGAGCAGAAGGTGCACGCGGCCGGGCAGGGGCAGGACCCGGGTCTCGTGACCACGCACGATATCCTGCAGCAGATCGACGCTTACCGTCGCATCCGGGAGATGGTCGAAAAAATCCGCTACGGCCAGTACCTCTGAGGCAGGCGGCTAACCCGAACTATTCACGAGCGCGGGTACCGCATCCGGGCCTCCCCCTCACCCTGCCCTCTCCCCCTCCGGGGGCGAGGGATCAAAATGAATCCCTCTCCCTCTCCGAGGGAGAGGGCCGCAGTTCGAGCTGAAGGGCGCAGCCCTGAGGCGAGGGCTGAGTAGATCAGGGTGGCGTTGTCTCGCGAATAGCCCAGGCTAACGCTCGAATCTGAAGGCGCCGATGACGTTGGAAAAGTCGTCGGTCCACGCGCGCGAGCCCGCCAGAGGCCTCGATGATCGCCAGCGCGACGGCGGAGCGATCAGCGTCGCCACGTCTCGGCTGTCGCGGGCCACTATCATCCATGTCGACGTCGCCTTGCCCTGTGCCCGCTCCTCAGCCGTCGGATCATTCTCCTGTATCCAGGCCCCGAGACCGAGGTCCGCGGCGGCCGCTGCCACCACTGGCTCGAGCGTGAGGTAGCGATTGGAGATGTGATAGGCGAGGATGCCGCCCGGCGCCAGCTTCGCGACGTAGCCGGCCATGGCCTCCCGCGTGAGGAGGTGGAGCGGGATCGAATCCGAGCTGAAGGCATCGAGCACGATGAGACTGAAGGCGCCGTCGGGCTGACGCGCGAGGGTCAGGCGCGCGTCGCCCAGGACGATGTCTACCTCTCCCCGGCTGTTCGAGAGGAAGGTGAAGAGCCGCGGATCGTTCGCGATGCGCCGCACGGCCGGATCGATCTCGAAGAAGGTCACCCGCTGGCCAGGCTGACCATAGGCGGCGAGAGATCCCACGCCCAGGCCGACGGCGGCCACGCGGGGCGCATTCCCGCGGGCCGCGAGCGCCGCGAAGACCTGGCCCAGGGGGCCGGTCGGATGGTAGTAGGTCAGCGGCCGGTCCGGATTCTGGGTGTCCTGCATCCCGTGCACCGTGGTGCCGTGGAGGAGCCGACGGAACCGGCCGTGGTCCGTGAGCATGACCCGATGGACGGCAAAGAAGCTCCGCTCCGTGAGGGCGAGCTTCCCGGCAAGCTGGGGCTCCGCCCAGGCCGAGACGAGGAAGAGCGCGCCAAGCGAGAGCGCGAACCGTGCCGGCCTGTCCGAGGCGAGGAAGCAGAGCAGCACCGGGATCCCCACCGTGGCCGCCGTTCTGACCGGGCCCGCATCGAGACCCAGGACATCGCGCGCGAGAGCGATGAGCGCGAAGGTGACGACGCCGATGGCGATGCCGTAGAGGAGATCCGAGTGGCCCGCGCGCGTTTCCGGATGGCGCGGCACCATGAGGGCGCCGGCGGCGGCCAGGGCCAGCGGATACTCGAGGAGCGTATTGAAGACGATGGGGGCGATGAGCCCGGCGAGCACGCCCCCGATGACCCCACCCGTGGTCACCCAGAGATAGAAGACGGTCAGCCGCGCGGGCTCGGGTCTCTGGTCGTACAGGTAAGCGTGGCACATCCAGGCGGCGAGGAAGAAGGCAGCCAGATGGAGCGCCGCGAACTCGGGCTGGGGCTGCTCGAGGACGAGGAGCAGCGCCACGGGCACGAGGAGGAGGGGAAGGAGCCGCGAGAGCGATGGCGTGGGCACAAGCCGGCGCGGCGAGAAGGCCAGGACGAAGCTCAGCAGATAGAGGGCGAGGGGCACCACCCACAGCAGCGGGATGGGCGCGACATTGGTCGTGAGGTAGCTCGTGACCCCCAGGAGCAGGCTCGAGGGTACCGCGGCGAGCGCAAGCCAGCGCAGCACGCGACGGCCGTCGGGAGGGTCGATGACGATGGGTGCGGCGGCCAGATCGGGCGCGGCCGCCACCTCCGCGAAGGTCTCCCGCGGTGACGAGCCACGCGATCGCCGATGGGACCGGAAGACAGAGACGCCGCAGCCGATCACGAGCGCGCAGAGCGCGGCATAGCCGCCGGCCCAGATCCAGCTCTGCTCGGCGAGCCGGAGGCGCGGCTCGAGCAGGAACGGGTAGGCGAGGAGCGCGCAGAGCGAGGCGAGGTTGCTCACGCTGTAGAGGACATACGGCCGCGCGGTCGCCGGATCCTGGCCCGTGATGTACCAGCGTTGCAGGAGCGGGGTGCTGCCCGAGATCGCCAGGAAGGGGAGGCCCACCAGCGCCGCGAGGGCGCCCATGACCAGGAGCGCGGGCGGAGCCGCCTCCACGGCCGCGAGGGCCTGGATGCGGGTGAAGCCGGCATTGCTGGCGCCGAAGGGCAGGGCCGCGAGGGCCACGAGGAGCAGGCTCACGTGCAGGGCGACCTGTCGCCCCAGGGAGAGCCTCGCCGCCGACACGTGGGCATAGGCGTAGCCGAGGAGGAGGGTGGTCTGGAAGAAGACCAGGGACGCCGTCCACACCGGGGGCGCCCAGCCGAAGGTCGGCAGCACCATCTTGCCCACGAGAGGCTGGACGAGGAAGAGGAGAAAGGAGCTCAGGAAGACGGTGAGCGTGAAGAGCGCGCGCATCGCGTGAGGGCTCACGTGACTCTAGCGCGAATTATTCACGAACGCATGTACCGCTTCCTGGCCGCCCTCTTATCTACTCAGCCGTCGCCTCAGGGCTTCGCCCTTCAGCTCGAACTGCGGCCCTCTCCCCCGATGGGGGAGAGGGATAAAAATGAATCCCTCTCCCTCGGAGAGGGAGAGGGTTGGGTGAGGGTGGCGTTGTCTCGCGAATAATCCAGGCTAGATGACGGGAGGCCGTGGTCAACGTCGGCGCCACAGGGTCTGTGCATCGGGCCGCGCATCAATGATACGATGGCCGATCGATGCCGTCGGTCACCAGCATTCGCGTCCGCTACAAGGACACCGACACCATGTCGGTCGTCTACTACGGCAACTACCTGACCTACTTCGAGGTCGCCCGGGTCGAGTACCTGCGCGAGCGAGGGCTGCCCATGTCTCAGGTGAACAAGCGCATCCACATGCCGGTGGTGGAGGCGCTCGTCCGCTATGTCAAGCCGGCCCGGCTCGACGACCTGCTGGAAGTGACATCGCGCGTGGGCGAGCGCAAGCGCGCGAGCTTCACGTTCTTCTACGAGATCAAGAACGAGGCGCGTGAGCTCGTGGCCACGGGGCACACGCGCCATGCCTGCTGGGATCCCGCCACGGCCAGGATGATCGCCATTCCCGACTGGCTCAAGGAGATCATGCCGGATGCCGACCTCGATCCGATCGATCGCTGACATCGCCCGCGAGCTCGGGCTCGCCGACGAGGAGTGGATGCCCTATGGCCGCACCAAGGCCAAGGTCTTGCTGTCCGCGTTGCCGGCCCGCCGCGGCCGGCCCGACGGCAAGCTCGTGGTCGTCTCCGCGATCACGCCCACGCCGGCCGGCGACGGCAAGACCACCATGACCATCGGCCTGGGCCAGGCCCTCTGGCGGATCGGCGCCAAGCCGGTCGTCGCGCTGCGCGAGCCATCCATCGGCCCGACCCTCGGCATGAAGGGCGGCGGCACGGGCGGGGGGCGCGCGCAGGTCGTGCCCATGGAGGAGATCAATCTCCATTTCACGGGCGACTTCCACGCCATCACCTCCGCCCACAACCTCCTGGCCGCGGCCCTCGACAATCACCTCCACCACGGCAATGCCCTGGGCATCGACGTGCGCCAGGTGCTGTGGAAGCGCGTGCTCGACGTCAATGACCGCGCCCTCCGTCAGGTGATCGTGGGGCTGGGCGGCCGCATGGACGGCGTGCCGCGCGAGGCGGGCTTCCTCATCACCTCGGCCTCGGAGATCATGGCGGCCTTGTGTCTGGCCGAGGACCTTGCCGATCTCCGGACGCGCCTGGGCCGCATGCTCGTCGCCCTCCGGGCCGACGGCTCCGCCGTGCTGGCGGACGAGCTCAAGGTCACCGGCGCCATGGCCGCCCTCCTGCGGGACGCCGTGCACCCGAACCTCGTGCAGACCATGGAGGGAACGCCCGCCCTCGTGCACGGCGGGCCGTTCGCCAACATCGCGCACGGCTGCAACTCGGTGGTGGCCACGCGCCTGGCCCTCAAGCTCGGGGACATCTGCCTCACCGAGGCGGGCTTCGCCACCGATCTCGGGGCGGAGAAGTTCTTCGACATCAAGTGCCGGCTGGCCGGCCTGGTTCCCGACGGCGCCATGATCGTGGCG
The DNA here is from genome assembly GCA_036002485.1 of Candidatus Methylomirabilota bacterium. Taxonomy (NCBI): domain Bacteria; phylum Methylomirabilota (SeqCode); species Candidatus Methylomirabilota bacterium. The sequence goes on from DASYTI010000251.1 coordinate 8,793, forward strand.
ACGACGCGCGCGCTCAAGTATCACGGCGGCGTCCCCATAGCGGACCTGGGCAAGGAAAACGTCGAGGCCCTCGCGCGCGGGCTGGACAATCTCGACGCCCATGTCGCCTCCGTGCGGCAGTTCAAGGTGCCCGTGCTGATCGGGCTCAACCGCTACCCCACCGATACCGACCGCGAACACCAGACAGTGCTGAACTTCTGCCAGCGGCTCGGCGTCCCCGCCTATGTCGCGGACGTGTTCGGCCGCGGCGGCGAGGGCGGGGAAGACCTGGCCAGAGGCCTGCTCAAGCTCCTGGCCTCCGAGCGCTCGGCCTTCACGCCGCTCTATCCGCTGGACGCCCCCATCAAGGCCAAGCTCGAGACCATCGCCACGCAGATCTACGGCGCCGACGGCGTCGAATACCCGAAGAAGGTGGATCGCCAGATCGCCCAGGCCGAAGCGCTGGGCTACGACAAGCTGCCCGTCTGCGTGGCCAAGACGCAGCGGTCGCTCTCCGATGACCCGACGCTGCTCAACCGGCCCCGGGGCTTCATGATCACGATCAACGACCTGCGGATCTCGGCGGGGGCGGGCTTTCTGGTGGCGCTGGCCGGCGACATCACGACCATGCCCGGCCTGCCGCGCAAGCCGAACGCCGAAGGCGTGGACGTCGCGCCCGACGGCAGCATCACGGGCCTCTTCTGAACGCTGTGCTATACTTTTCGACGGTCCGGGAGCGTCGCGGGCCCCGTCTATGATTCAGGTCGACCATCTGACAAAAAGCTATGGGCCGGTCACGGCCATCCAGGACGTCTCCTTCACCGTCGGCAAGGGCCAGATCGTGGGCTTTCTCGGGCCGAACGGCGCGGGCAAGTCGACCACGATGAGAATCCTCTCATGTTTCATGCCGGCCTCGGGCGGCACGGCCCAGGTCGCCGGCTTCGACGTCTTCACCCAGTCTCTCGAGGTGCGCCGCCGCATCGGCTATCTCCCGGAGAACGCTCCCCTCTACGCGGACCTGCCCGTCGCCGCCTACCTCGACTTCGTCGCCGAGGCCAAAGGCGTCGCGCGCGGCGTGCGCCGGGCCAAGGTCGCCGACGTGATGGAGCGCTGCTTCGTCACGGACATGCAGCACCGGCTCATCGGCAAGCTCTCCAAGGGCTATCGCCAGCGGGTCGGCCTCGCTCAGGCGCTCCTGGGCGACCCCGAGGTCCTGATTCTCGACGAGCCGACCATCGGCCTCGACCCGCGACAGATCGCCGAGATCCGCGCCCTCATCAAGTCGCTGGGCGGCCAGCACACGGTGATCCTGTCGACGCATATCCTGCCGGAAGTCTCCATGGTCTGCGACAGCGTCATCATCATCAATCGCGGGCGCATCGTCGCCCAGGGGACGCAGGCGGAGCTGGTGCAGCAGGTCTTTCCCGCCGCGCGGCTCGAGGTGCAGGTGGTCGGCCCCGCCGAGGCCGTGATCGCCGCCCTCAAGGGGCTGCCTGGAGTCACCGGGGTCGAGGCGCTCGACGCGCGCGACGGCGCCGCGCGGTTCCTGATCGAGTCCCCGCGAGAGCGGGACGTGCGCGGCGAGCTGGTCCGCCTGGTGACGGGGCGGGGCTGGGGGCTGCTCGAGCTGCATCAGACGGGCCTCTCCCTCGAGGAGGTGTTCATCCGCGTCGTCGCCGGGGAGGAGCACGCGCCCCAGATCGAGGAAGCCGTGGTCGAGGAGACACGGTGATGGGGTGGCTGCCCGTCTTCAAGAAGGAGATGCGGCTCTACTTCGGCTCCCCCGTGGCCTATGCCGTGGCCACCTTCTTCCTCTTCGTGACGGCCTTTTTCTTCGTGCCCGCCTTCCGGGGCTTCGCCGAGCTGTCGATGCGGGCGGCCATGCAGCCGCAGTTTGGCGGGAACCTGAACGCCACCGAGAGCATCCTCCGGCCGCTCATCTACAACATGGCCGTGGTCCTGCTCTTCTTCATCCCGATGGTGACCATGCGCCTCATCGCCGAGGAGCGGCGGGCGGGCAACATGGAGCTCCTCCTGACCTATCCGCTGCGGGACGGAGAAATCCTGCTGGGCAAGTTTCTCGCCGCCCTCGTCCTCTACATGCTCATCCTGGCCCTCACCCTCTTCTACCCGGTGACCGTGGCCTGGTTCACGCGGCTGGAATGGGGCGCGGTCGCCACTGGCTACCTGGGGCTTCTCCTCATCGGGGCCGCTTTCCTCTCGGTGGGGCTCTTCGTGTCGTCCACGACGGAGAACCAGATCGTGGCGGGCTTCGGCACCTTCGGGGCCCTCCTCGGACTCTGGCTGCTCGGCTGGTTCTCGGACACGACCCAGGGCACCCTCCGTACCGTCGTCCAGCAGGCCGGCATCATCGAGCACATGGATAGCTTCGCCAAGGGCGTCCTCGAGACCAAGGACATCGTGTACTACCTGTCGGTGATCGGGTTCGCGCTCTTCCTGGCCCTGCGCTCGCTGGACTCGCAGCGGTGGCGAGGATAGGCCGGTGAGCCTGCTCAAGCGCTGGGGCATGTCGGCCACCGTGGGATTTCTGCTCGCCGCGGCCGCCCTGGCCCTCTTCGTGCCGTGGCTGATCAGGCTACGCTGGGCTCTCATGATCGCCGCGGGAGTGCTCTTCATCGCCACCGGCGCCGCGAACTGGCGCGAGGGCGCCTCGTTCCTGGGCCGTCGGGGCACGCGCTATGGCGCGAGCGCGGCTCTCCTGGTCGTGCTGGCCCTGGGCATCGTGGTCATGGCCAATGCCGTCTCGGTCCGCTACAGCGCACGGTGGGACCTGACCGAGAACAAGCGCCACAGCCTTTCCTCCCAGACGGTCAAGATCCTCCAGGGGCTCAAGGCCCCTGTCGAGGTCATCGCCTTCTTCCGATCGGATCAGCCCGGCAAGCGCGTCGCCGAGGACCTGCTGAAGCAATACGCCGGAGCCTCCAAGGGCAAGCTCACCTATCGCATGGATGATCCGGACCGGGCGCCGGGACTGGCCAAGCGACTCGGCGTCGAGAGCTATGGCACCCTGGTGCTCCAGAGCGGCGAGAAGTCCGAGAAGGTGCTCGAGGCCGACGAGGAGCGGCTCACCAATGCCCTCGTCAAGGTCACGCGCTCGGGCAAGCGCGTCGTCTACATGCTCAAGGGACATGGCGAGCGCGAGACCGGCAATACCGAGCGTCCGGGCATGAGCCGCGCCAAGGACGAGCTGGAGAAGGCCAACTACGAGCTCAAGGACCTTGTGCTGGCGCGCGATCCCAAGGTCCCCGCCGACGCCTCCGTGGTGATCATCGCGGGGCCGCGCACGGACCTCTTCCCCCAGGAGCTCGAGGCTCTCGACGCCTATCTCTCCAGGGGGGGCAAGATCTTTTTCATGGCCGATCCGTTCCAGGCCGAGGGGCTCGCCAAGTACCTGACCAAGTACGGGATCACCCTCGGCAACGACGTGGTCATCGAGCTCAGCCCCATCGGCCGTCTCTTCGGCGTGGGGCCCGAGGTCCCCGTGATCAACCAGTACGAGCCGCACCCGATCACCAAGGACCTGGGCGGCGTGATGACGCTCTTCCCGATCACCCGCTCGGTCCAGCTGTCGAAGGCCCAGGTCAGGGGCGTCGCGCCGCAGGTGCTCGCGCGGTCGAGCCCGCAGTCCTGGGGCGAGACGGACCGCGTCGCCCTTCAGCGTGGTGAGGTCAAGCCGGATCCCAACGACACGCCGGGTCCCGTCCCCGTCGCGGCCGTGGTCACCCTCGACGTGCTACCGGGCGCCGCCGCCAAGGGCGAAGGCGCCAAGGACGAAGGCGGCAAGGGCGAGGGCGCCAAGGGCGAGGACAAGACGCCGTCCAAGGCGCGCATCGTCGTGGTGGGAACCTCGAACCTCGCCAGCAACCAGTTCCTGGGCGCTCAGGGAAACCGCGATTTCTTCATGAACGTCGTCTCGTGGCTGGCCGACGAGGCGGACCAGGTCGCGGTGCGGCCCCGGGATGCGCGACAGAACCCCATCTTCATCAGCGAAGCGCAGTCCCAGGCCGTGCTGTGGCTGTCCCTCCTCGTGCTGCCCGGCGCGGTGATGGTCTGCGGCATCTTCGTCGTCGTGCACCGCCGTCGCCAGAAGTAGCTCCCGATCATGAGCTGGAAGACCCTGGTCATCCTGGCCGTCATCGCTGTGGGTCTCGGCGGTTTCCTCGTGGTGGACAACTACTGGCTGATCCCGAAGCGGGAAAAGGTCGAAGGCGCCAAGGGCCGTCTGTGGAAAGTAGAACCCAAGGATGTGGAGACGGTCACCATCAAACGCAAGGGCGAGACCATACGTCTCAAGCGGTCGGCTGACGGCTGGGACATGCTCGAGCCCGTGAAGGCGCGAGGTGACCGGGGTGCCGTGGACGAGGTGGTGACGAGCCTGGCCACCCTGCGCGCCGACCGCGAGATCGACCCCAATCCCGCCAAGCTCTCGGACTTCGGGCTCGAGCCGCCCGCGGCCGAGGTCACCCTCGAGGTCAAGGATGGCAAGGCGCCGCTCACGCTCGCCGTGGGCGGCAAGAACCCGACCGGTGTCTGGGTCTATGCCCGCGAAGGCAGCAAGCCCGCCGTGGTCGCCCTGGGGGAATCGGTGTTCCGCGACACCGCGCGTCCCGTCTCCGACTTCAGGGACAAGACGGTGCTTGCCTTCGACCGCAAGAACGTGACCACGGTTGATCTGGATCTCGAGGGCTCCAAGATGACCCTCGAGGCCCTCGAAGGCGGCAAGTGGAAGATCGCCAGGCCCGGGCCCTATCCCGCCGACGCCGATGTGGTCGCGGAGGCCCTCGACAAGCTCGCGGCCGCCAAGGTCAGGGAGTTCGTGGGCCAGCCCAGCTCGCTCGGACCCTATGGCCTCGACAAGCCCTCGAGCATCACCATCTGGCTCGGCAAGGACAAGGACCGCACGTCGAAGACCCTGCTCTTCGGCAAGGTGGACAAGGCGAAGAAGGGCGTCTATGTCGTGCGGCAGGGCGAGCCGGAAGTGCTGCTGACCGGCGAAGAGGTCTGGGACAAGCTGCCCCGGACGGTGGCCGCCGCTCGCGACAAGATCGTCTTCGCCTATGCCTATGACAAGGTGAGCCGCGTCGAGCTCGACCATGGCCGGGGCAAGGTCACCCTCGAGCGCGATGGCATCTCCTGGAAGATCACCGCGCCCGAGTCGCTCACCGCCGATACGAGCGTGGTCAATGCGCTCTTGTGGCGCCTGCGCGATCTGCGCGCCTCGGGCTTCCTCGACGAATCCGCCTCCGGCATCCCCCGCTATCTGGGCAAGCCCGCCGTCACCGTCCGGCTCTGGGAGGAAGGGGCCAAGGAGCCGCGCACCTTCCTGCTCGCCCTGTCGAAAGATCTCAAGGCGGGTGAGTCGACGGGCGTGGCCGCCACAGCGGGGCAGGGACCGGTGGTGATGGTCGAGTCCAAGGCCGTGACCGACCTCGAGAAGACGTCCGCCGACCTGCGCGACAAGACGGTCGTCGCCTCCTTCGACATGAAGGAGGTCAAGCGCGTCCGCGTGGTCGCGGGCGACAAGCGGCTGGTGGTCGAGAAGCGTGGCGAGGACGCGTGGCGGATCGTGGAAGGCGGCAAGGGTAGTGCCAAGGAATTCAAGGTCACGAGTCTGTTGCTGGCCCTCCGCGCGCTGCGCTGGAAGGACATCGCGGCGCCGGATGCCTCCCAGGCACAGAAGTTCGGCCTCGACAAGCCCGAGGTGGAAGTGACCGTGCTCAAGGGCGACGGCAGCGAGATGGCCAAGCTCGCCATCGGGCGTACCGAGGACAAGGTCGCCTATGTCCAGAGCAAGTCCGCGCCCGGCGTGTACGTGGTGGACACCACGGCGCTCGACGACATCCGCAAGGCCCCGACCGACATCCCGGGCTAGGAAGGCTCATGACCGCTCGCTCACCGTCGCTCTACCTCAGGCAAATGGAGCTCGGCCCCATGCAGAACTTCGTCTACCTGGTGGGGGACCCGGAGACGCGGGAGTGCGTGGCCGTGGATCCGGCGTGGGAGATCGACGCGATCGTGGACCAGATCGCCTCCGACGACATGCGGCTCAAGGGCGTTCTGGTCACCCACACGCATCAGGACCATGTGGGCGGCCATCTCTTCGGCCACGACATTCCGGGCATCGCGGATCTCCTGGGCAAGGCCGCCGCCAAGGTCTACGTCCATGCGGCGGAGCGGGAATTCCTCAAGGGATTCGGCTCGGATCTGGTCAAGGTCGAGGGGGGCGAGACGCTCGACGTGGGCCGCATGAAGATCACCTTCGTCCACACCCCGGGCCACACCCCGGGTTCGCAGTGCTTCCTCGTGGACGGGCGTCTGATCTCCGGCGACACCCTCTTCATCCGCTCGTGCGGCCGCACCGATCTGCCCGGCAGCGATCCCCAGGAGATGTACACCTCGCTGACCCGGCGGCTGGGCGCCCTTCCCGACGAGACGGTCGTCTTCCCCGGCCACAACTATGGCGGCACCGTCACCACCATCGGCGACGAGAAGCGCCACAATCCCATGATGCGCTTCTCCTCAATGACGGAATTCCTCCGGGTGATGGGGCGGTAGCCTGTAGTTCGGAGTGGGGCTCCGCCCCCTTCCGAAGCCTCCCCCCGACGCAGCAATCTGAGAACCGCGCCGGCGAAGTCGGCGCTCGAAATGGAACATTCCTGCTCGCGAGAGCATGGAGACTACCGAAACGGACTGCTAGACCGCGGTGGCGCCGCCGTCGACGTACAGGACTTGGCCGGTGATGTAGTCGGGGCAGGTGGCGAAAAAGCGGACGGCCGCCGCCACATCCGCGGGATCCCCGAACCGCCCCATGGGGATCTTGGCCCGGAGCCGCTCCTGGGTCTCTGAGGGGAGACCGTCCGGGAGGAGCACCGCGCCCGGGGCCACCGCATTGACTTGGATGCGCGGGGCCAGGGCCACGGCGAGGCCGCGGGTGAGCATGATCACGCCCGCCTTGGAGATGCCATAGGGGATATAGCCGGCCCAGGCCCGGCGCCCGCCCACGTCGGCCAGATTGATGATGCGGCCCCCGCGCCGGCCCATGGCGCGCGCCGCCGCCTGGGAACAGAAGAAGGCGCCCTTCACGTTGATCGCGATGAAGCGATCGAAATCGGCCGGGGTCACCGTATCCCACGGTGTCCGGCGGAATATGCCCGCATTGTTGACCAGGAGGTCGAGCCGGCCGAGCCGGCGCACCGTCTCGCCCACGAGGCGCCGCGCCTCCGTCGGCTTCGCCACGTCGGCCCGGATGCGCACGGCGCGCGCGCGTAGCTTCTCGAGGTCGGCGACGGTCTGACGGGCCGCGGCCGCCGAGCGATGGTAGTTGATGGCGACGTCGAAGCCTCCGCGCGCCAGCTCGAGCGCGATGGCGCGGCCGAGGCGGATGGCGCCGCCCGTGACCAGCGCGACTTTGCGGGCCGTTTTATTGACATGCCTTGACCCGTGTGGTGTCATGAATTGACCATGTCCGGTACGCTCCGCAACTGGATCAAGGTACGCTTCATCACTGGTTTCTTCGTCACCGTCCCCGCCGTGGCCACCGCCTGGCTTCTGTACGTGTTCTGGGACGCCATCGACAAGTTCTTCTCACCGGGCTACGAGCGCCTCTTCGGCCAGCGCGTCCCCGGCTTGGGCTTCCTGACCGCGGTGCTCCTCATCCTCTTCATGGGCACGGTGGCCACCAATGTCGTGGGCCGGCGCATTTTGGCCCGCATCGAGCTCCTCTTCATCCGAGTGCCCATCTTCCGCAATATCTATCCGTCCATCAAGCAGCTGCTCGAGGCCTTCTCGCCGGAGAAGCGTCAGGCCTTCAAGGCGGTCGTCCTCGCCGAGCATCCGCGCAAGGGCGAGTTCGTCTTCGGCTTCGTCACCTCTGAGCTTCTCGTGGAGACGCCGGACGGCAAGCGCGAGATGGCCACCGTCTTCGTGCCGACCAACAACCTCTACCTGGGCGATGTGATCGTGCTCCCGCGGGAGGAGATCATCACCACGGGGCTCACCGTCGAGGAGGGCATCCGCATCATCCTCTCCGCCGGCACGGCCACCCCGTCGCGACTGCCCCGCGACCGGATGTGATCAGGCCGTCCGGCCTGGCCCCCATTCGCGTAGCCAGCCCTCGATGGCCGTGCCCAGAGGGAAGAGCTTGCCGAAGAAGAAGTGCTCCGCGCCGTCGATGATCCGGGGCTCCGTGTCCAGGCGCTCGGCAAGCTTCACGAGGTCCTCGACGGGGCAGTAGGGATCACGGCTGCCCGCCACGAGCAGGAGGGGGCGACCCTGGGGCAGGCCGTCGAAGCTATACATGGCGAGGGGAGGGGCCACGAGCGCGAGCCCCGCCAGGTCGGTGCGGCCGCTCCCCACCTGCGCGGCTATCCAGGCACCAAAGGAATAGCCGAGGAGACCCACGGGGCCCCCTGGTGCGAGACGGCTGCGGAGCGAGGCGAGGGCGGCTCGGCAGTCCTCTTGCTCGCCTCTGCCCTCGTCGTGGGCGCCGCTCGAGCTACCCACCCCGCGGAAATTGAAGCGTAGGGTGCTCACTCCCAGGGCCAGGGCGACCTCGACCGCCCTGGTGATCACCGGATTGTCCATGTCGCCGCCGTAAAGCGGGTGTGGGTGGCAGAGGACGAGGCCGGCAGCTCCTGAATCAGGGAGGGCCAGCCGGCCCTCCAGCACGGGGCCGCCCGGAACCTCCACGACCACAGGGGTTTCCACGCCCCGACCTTATGGCTGGGCAGGGGAATATGCAAGGCTGGCTGCCGTCCAAACGGGAGAGGTATACTGCCGATCATGCGAAGTTTCTTGTGTCTGTGGGTCCGGCCTCGAGTCGAGCGTCGCGCTGACGGCGCCCTCGAGGGCCAGGCGGCCCGCATCGTGGCGGCTCATCTGGGACGCTGCGCCGAGTGCCGGGCTACCCTGGACAGGATGGTGAAGCTCAAGGCCATGGTCCGTCAGGCCGCCACGGCGCCGGCAGAGCCCGCGTGGGCGGACTTCTGGCCAGCCGTCCATGCTCGCATCCTGCGAGAAGAGCCCAAGCCCATCCACGAATCGTGGTGGCTGCCCTTCTGGAAGCCCGTCTGGGGCCATCCACGGCTTGCCTTTGGCAGCGCCCTCCTGGCCGTCCTGATCGTGGGCTTCTCCCTCTGGCCCGCCGACGATGCCGCCTTCGCCTCCTCGGTCACCGTGCAGGATGTGACCACCGAGGACGCGGATCGCAGCGTGATGGTCTACTCGAATCGGAAGGAAGGCGTCACGGTCATCTGGGTCTTCGGCTCCAGCCAGAGCTATGACCCCGAGGGTGATGCCCCGTGAGGCGGCTATGCTCGGAGGGGGGCTCCGCCCCCCTTCCGAAGCCTCCCTCCGACGTCGTGCGAGTCGCAGGACGTCGGGGGGCTGGGGCCCCACCGTCCGAGGCGAGCGATCTGAGAAGTGCGCCGGCGAAGCTGGCGCTCGAAGCGGAACACTCTTGCTCGCGAGGACACGGGAACTACTTGGACAGATTCCTACTCGGCTAGGCTCTTCAGGCGCTCGCGGGCCAGGGGCGCCTCCTGCGACTGCGGGAAGTTGTCCACCAGGTACTGCAACCGGGCCTGGGCCAGCTTCACCTGCTTGAGCTCCTCGAGGGCCAGCGCCTCTTTGTAGAGCGCCGTCGGCACCTGCGTGCCCCGCGGATAGTTCACGAAGACCCTTCGATACTCCTGAACCGCCTGCTGCAGGGCCTCCCTCGCCTTGTCGGCCTGCCCCTGGGTGGCCGCGGCATGCGCCGAGGCGACATAGGACTCGCCGATCCAGTACTGGGCGCTGTCGGCCTGCGGGGCATCGGGGAATCGCCGGACAAACTCACGGAAGCTCGCGATGGCCAGCGAGTAGTTGCCCTTGGAGAAATCGAGATAGGCCGCCTTGTAGCTTTCCTCCGAGCTCGGTCCGCCGCTCGATCGCCCGCCCCCGGACGGGGATGGCACGGGCGGCGGGCCCGGGCGGGGCGGGGATCCGCCGCCCCCCGGCCGGGAAGGATTGTCCAGTCGCTGAGCGAGCTCATCGAGGCGCGCGGAAAGGCTGTTGAGCTCGGCCGTGAGGCTGTCGAGCCTCGCCGAGAGCGTCTGCAGCTGCTTGGTGTTCTCGGCGGCCTGCTCGCGGGTGCGCCGATCGAGCTGGCCCACCGCCGTCTCCGTCTCGCCTTTGCTTCGGTGCACGGCCAGGTTGACGGCACTGAGATCCTGGCGCAGCTGCGCCAGATCGTGCTGCACGGACTCGTCGCCCGTGGCGCAGCCCGAGAGCAGAAGCGCCCAGAAAACAACAGCGGGGAGCCCGAGGCTCCCCGCTGGCCTGATGCGTCGATACACGCGTTGCCCGTCCGGGTTTACTTGCCCTTCGTCAGGAACATGTCGCGCCGGTTCTTGGCCCAGCAATCCTCGGTCTTCTCCGTGCAAGTCGGGCGCTCCTTGCCGTAGGAGATGATGGTCATCCGGCTCGCCTGGATACCCTGCGCCACGAGGTAGTTCATGGCCGCCTTGGCGCGCTTCTCACCGAGGGCCAGGTTGTACTCATTGGTGCCCCGCTCGTCGCAGTGCCCCTCGATCAAGAGCAGGTTGTCGCCATTGGACTTGAGCCACGCCGCATTGCCGTCGAGCACCTTGGCGTCATTGGATCGGATATCGTACTTGTCGAAGTCGAAGTAGATGGTCTTGAGATTGGGGTTCAGCGCGAACTCGGATGGCCTCGGCGCTGGGGCCGCCGGAGCCGGGGCGGGCGGAGTCGCCGTGAGTGGGGCCGGGGTCGGCGCCGGCGCGGCCGGAGCGGCCGCCGGTGCGGTGGGAGCCGGGGCTACTGCGCTGGTCTGGGCGGGCCGCTTCGGACATCCCGCCAGAAAGAGAGTGAGAAGGAGCAGTGGCACCACCAAGAACGCGGGACCGCGTCGTTGCACCATAGCGTCACTTCCTCCTTGGCAAGCTTTTGGTGAACTCTCTTTTGAAAAACGGTTCAATCCTATCACGGATCACGGAAGACTCATCGATCACGGGAGACGCGGCGACCACGCCGGACTCGATGACTGTCCCGGTCCCCCCGTGACGACTTGCTGCTCCGACCCGTCGGCCAGCATGGTGAAGACCTGGGCCCCCCCGAGACGGTTCGAATGGAATGCCAGGTGCCGGCCATTGGGGGCCCACGCGGCGCTCTCATTGTCTCCGGGCCCGGCCGTCAGGCGGCGGAGATTCGAGCCGTCCGGGCTCACGGCCCAGATGTCGTGATTGCCCTGGCGCGAGGTGAACACGATGGTGTCGCCCTTGGGAGACCAGCGCGGCTGGGTATTGAAGCCGCTCGAGGTGATGCGCCGGATATTGGTGCCCTGATCGTCCATCACGTAGAGCTGGGCCGCCCCCGACCGATCGGACACGAAGGCGAGCTCGCGCCCCGTGGGCGACCACGTGGGCTCGGTGTCGATCGCCGTATGGGTGGTCAGCCGGCGGAAGGCGCCCGTCTGGACATTGAGCAGGTAGATTTCCGGGTTGCCGTCCTTCGAGAGGGTCATGGCCACCAGCCGGCCGTCCGGGCTCCACGAGGGCGACGTGTTCAGACCCATGTGACCCGAGAGGAGCTGCACGGGACGCCGCTCGAAGGGGAAGAGACGATAGAGGAACGGGTAGCCGTTCATGTACGACGTGAAGGCGAGCGAGCGCGCGTCCGGATTCCAGTTCGGCGACATGTTGATGGACCGATTGGCGGTGACGGCGGTGGCGCCCTGGCCGTCGTAGTCCATGACCCAGAGCTCCTTGACGCCCGAGCGCGTGCTCGTATACGCGATCTTGGTGTCGGCGGCCCCGGCCTCGCCGGTGACGAGGAGCACGACCTCGTCGGCGATCTTGTGGGCGAGCCGGCGGGGCTCGGTCGGGTGGACCTGGATCTTCTTGGTGCCGATGAGGCGGAACTCGGGCGAGGTCAGATCGTAGAGCCGCATCTCGCCTTCGAGCCGGTCGCTCCGCACGCTCAAGCTGCCCTGGAGGGCCGCGTGCGCTCCCGCCGCCGCAAACTCCTGAAGCCTGGGCCTGAGGCTCTCCGCCACCGTCGGCAAGGGCGGCTGCCCCGAGGCGACGCTGAACAGCGCCGAGAAGGTGAGATCGCCCCCGGTGATCTCGGCGAGACGCCTGGCCCAGCTCTGCGGATCGGCGCCGCCCACCAGGGCGAAGTCAGGGATGGCGATATTGAGCTTCTTGGCGGTTCCGCTGGCGATGACGTTGAGCAGCACGTCCGCGCTCTGCGAGCGGGCGGACGGCGGGGCCACCAAGGCCACGGCCAGGGTCAGGGTCACCACGAAGCATGCCAGCGCGGACAGCGCATGCGCGGGCGGTCGCCGCATCAGCCGCGCCTCAGCTCGAAGTTGAAGAGGATGCGGAGCGACGGCTTGGTCCAGTCCGCCGGCAGCTGCGGGAAGGGACTCGCCTCGACGATGGCGCGCAGAGCGGCCTGATCGTAGAAGGCATTGCCGGAGCTTCGCTCGATCCTGGGTGCGGCAATGCTGCCGTCCCGATTGATCTCGACCCAGACGAGCGGCTTCTGATCGGGCTCGCTCGTGCGCTTCTGGTCCTGCCAGCGCGCCTGCACCTTGGCCAGGACCTGCCGCAGGTACCAGGCGTGCGGGAAGTCGGTGACGTCGATGGTGAGCGAGCCGACCCCGGCTGTCGATCCGGTCGCCTGGCCGAGGGCGGTGGCCGGCTGAGGCCGTGATGCCGAGTCACCCACGACCCGCGGCCGACGGTCCGTGGTCATCGTCGGCAGCTCTCGGTCGCCCACCCGGGGGTTCACCGCCCGCGCGGGAAGCGCGGGCTCGGCGGCCTTGGGCGCCTCACGCGCCCGCGGCTCCGGCTCGGGCTCCACGGAGCGCGCGGCGGGCTTGGGAAGCGCGCGGGTGGGCAGCTGAGCGGCGGCGCTGCCCGCCGGATTGCCGACGGCGGCGATGGCGGGGACGAGATTGACCACCTGCACTCGTGTGGTCTGCCAGGAAGGACCCCAGAACGAGAGCGCCACGAGGAGCCCGACGAGGGCGGCATGGGCGATGACCGAGACCAGGAGGGCAGAGGCGGGCAGCCGCGGCCTTTCCCGCATTGGCGTCACTCGCCAGCGTGCGGATCCGAAGGGAGAGCCCATCGGCAAGCCCTGGGCCACGCTCACCGCGCTCACGACCTCGGCGCGGGCTCGGTGACCATGCCGAGCTTCTCGATGCCGGAGCGGCGGACCTTGTCCATGGTCTCGATCACGAAGCCATACTGCAGCGCCTGGTCGGCCTTGAGGTAGAGCGTCTTGTCCGTGCGGGTCCTGAAGACGTCGCGCAGCGCCTGCTCGAGGGAGCCCATGGGCAGGGGCTTGCCGTTCAGGTAGACCTGCTGCTCCCTGGTCAGGGTCAGCTCCATCCGTTCCTCGGTCACCGTCGGCTTGCCCGCGGTCTTGGGCAGGTTGACGTCGATGCCCCGATACATGAGGGGCGCCGTGAGCATGAAGATCAGCAGGAGGACGAGGACCACGTCCACGAGCGGGATGATGTTGATCTCGCCGAGGCTCCGGCCGACCCGCCGCCGTCCGCCCTCGCTCTCGCCGTTGTCGAGGTTGAAAGCCATCGCTAGCGCGTGACGGCCTTCTGCGGCGTGGGCCTGGCCAGGACGTTCAGGAGCTCGAGCATGAAGCCGTCCATCTCCGTGGCCCAGCGCTTGCTCCGATTGACGAAGAAGTTATACGCCATGACGGCCGGGATGGCCGCGCCGAGGCCCGCCGCCGTCGCGATCAACGCCTCGGAAATGCCCGGGGCGACCACGGCGAGGTTGGCGGAGCCCTGCTGGCCGATGTTGTGGAAGGAGTTCATGATGCCCACGACGGTGCCGAAGAGACCGATGAAGGGCGCCGCGCTCGCCGTGGTGGCGAGAAAGGGCAGATAGCGCTCCATGCGTCCCACTTCCGCGTCGCTCACCCGTCGCATCGCCCGATGGACGGCCTCCAGCGTCTCGCGTGGCAACCCCTCGCCCTCTTCGAGGGCCGCATCCACCGCCTCCACCCCGCCGTACACGCTGGCCAGCTCATGGCCGGCCGCCGTGTAGAGCGCGGCCAGGGGGCTCCACCGGAAGCGCTTCGCGGCCGTGTAGAGCAGCGAGAAGCGGCGGCTCTCGCGAAAGGCCTTCGTGAAGGCCCGCGACTCGCGCTTGATCGCGCGGAACTCCCAGAACTTCTCGACGATGAGCGCCCAGCAGATGACCGAGAAGAAGAGCAGGACGCCGAGGACGAAGCGCGCGAGAGGACCGGACGAGAGGATCGGGTCGAGGACGCTGGTGGACAGGCCCGCGGTACCTGGCAATCGGGGCTCCTTTGTGGACGGTGAGTGAGGCGTCGACGCACCCTCGATGATACCGGACGCCTTCCGAGGGTGTCAACGATTTTGCCGACAAAGCCGCGATTTATTTGACAGCATCGGCCCCCGGCCGTATAACCAGGGCCGTATGTTCCACTCTCCCGGGGCCATCGCCTTCCAGCTCGGCCCCCTGACCTTCCGCTGGTACGGCATCCTCATGGCGGGCGCGATGGCGCTGGGCCTCTGGCTCGCCCACCACGAGGCCCAGCGCCGTGGCCTTGACCCCGACAACCTGCTCAAGGCCTCGGAGCTGGCCCTCATCGGCGGCCTCATCGGCGCGCGCCTCTACTACGTCGCCTTCAACCTCGACTACTACAGCCGCTTTCCCTCCAAGATCATCGCCGTCTGGGAAGGCGGACTCGCCATACACGGCGGTGTCCTTGGTGGGCTGCTCGTGGGAGGCAGCTATGCCCTCTGGAAAGGGCTGCCCGCCATCACGTACATGGACATCGCCGCGCCGAGCTTGGCCCTGGGGCAGGCCGTCGGCCGCTGGGGCAATTTCTTCAACGAGGAGGCGTTCGGCACGCCGACGGATCTGCCATGGAAGCTCTACATCTCCCCGCCCCACCGCCCGCTCCCGTTCGCGCAGGAGGAGTTCTTTCATCCGACGTTTCTCTACGAGTCCGTCTGGGACTTCCTCGTCTTCATCCTGCTCGTCGGCCTGTTCCGGAAGCGGTTGGAGCGGGCCCCCGGCGCGCTCTTCCTGACCTATCTCGGCCTGTATTCCCTTGGCCGTTTCATGACCGAGGCATTGCGCACCGACGCCCTCATGCTCGGGCCGCTCCGGGTGGCCCAGCTGGCGAGTCTCGTGGGGATCGGGCTGGCCGTGATCGGCGTCCCCCTCCTGCTTCGCCGCGCCCACGCCTCGGCCTGATCCCCGTGCGCTTCGTCTTCCTGGGCACGTCGGGCGCCGTGCCGGGGCGTGACCGCGACACCACGTCCATCGTGTTCGAGGAGCCCGGTCGGCCCCCGGTGCTCGTGGACTGCGGGGGCAGCCCCGCCCAGAAGCTCATGCGGGCCGGCGTGGATCCCCTCGCCCTCGGACGGGTCGTCGTGACGCATATCCATCCCGACCATGCCTACGGGCTGCCCTCGCTCGTCCAGACCCTCTTTCTCACGGGCCGCACGGCGCCGCTTCGGATCGCGTGCCGCGAGGAGCACGAGACGGCGCTCCGCTCGCTGCTTGGAGTCTTCGGGCTGCTGGAGCGGCCCGGTCTCTTCCCCATCGTCTGGGAGCCGGTGCCGCCGCGGGAGGGCTTTGTCCTCGAGGGGGCGGGCGGCCTCACCATCACGGCCTCGCCCAATGCCCATGGGAGCATGCCGAATATCGCCGTCCGCTTCCCGCCGTCGGCCTCCGGCGCGGCCGTGGTCTACTCCTCCGACACCGAGCCATGCGCCGCCGTCGAGACGCTCGCGCGTCACGCCCACACCCTCATCCACGAGGCCACATTCTCCGAGCGGCGATCTCGGCGCTTCGGCGCCCACTCCACCGCTGCCGAAGCGGGAGGAGTCGCCGCGCGCGCGGGGGTGCGCCGCCTCATCCTGGCCCATATCGATGCGGGGCACCACCATGAGCTCGAGGCGCTGGTCGAGGAAGCGCGGAAGCATTTCTCCGGCGAGGTCGAGGTCGCGCGTGAGCTCGAGCCCTATACGCTGTGAAGGGCGCGACGGCGAGAGCCTGGGCCCGTCCTGACGGGCGGGCGCGCCTGTACCAGGCGGACAGCCGGCGCCTCGGCCAGATCGCGGCCGCGAGCATCGGCGTCATCCTGACCTCTCCGCCCTACTGGGTCAGCAATGGCGGCCGCCCGACGGCCGACCGCTACGCGCGCCGCCTTGCCGTGGGGTTCGGCCGCGAGTGGCTCCGCGTGCTCGCCCCCGATGGAGATCTCTGGCTGGTCCTGGGCGATCGCCACAACGGCCGCGAATGGGTAGGCTTCGACGCGCTCATCACGGCCTGGCTCAGGCGCACGGGCTGGAGGCTCCAGTCCAAGGGCATCTGGGCGGAGACGCGCTCGCGCGAGCGATGGGACAACCGGATCAACTACCTGCTGCGCTTCCGCAAGGCGGGGCGGCGCGTGCGTCCCACCGCAGCCACCCTGTGCTGGATGCTGCCGCTGCCCCGGACGCATCCGGCCAGCATCTGGGATGCCACGCCCGCGCCGGTGCTGCGGGCGCTCATTCTCCAGAGTCGCCGCCGCGGCCCCATCCTCGATCCCTTCTGCGGGGCGGGGACGGTCGGCCACGTGGCGCTCGGCCTGGGCCGTGACTGGATCGGCGTCGAGCGCGATCCCCGCATGGCCGAGCTCGCCGCGCGCCGTCTGAAGATGGCGCGCGTGCGGGGCTAGCTCCGCTTCAGCTTGTCCAGCACGAGTCTCCGCAGCGAAGCCTCGTCGAAGGCGATGGCCGGGCGGCTCGGCGGCGCCGCTTCGGTCTTGAGCCCGGTCTCGCTCAGGATGACGCAAATCGTGGAGGCGGGATCGACCTGCTTCTCGCGGAGGAGATTGCCGAGCACGGCGAGCGCGGCCACGCCGGTCGGCCCTGCCCATATCCCCTCGGTGCGCGCGAGCATGGCCTGGGCGGCCAGAATCTCCTCGTCTTCCGCCTGGCCCGCCACGCCGCCCGTCTCGCGCAGAATGCGCAGGACCCAGCTGCCCTTGCGCCCGGGATCGCCCGCGGCCAGTCCCTCGGCTACCGTGTAGCCGATCTTGAGCGGGGTGATGGCCGTCTTGTCCCGCCAGGCCCGTACCACGGCATTGGCCCGCGCCGCCTGAGCGGCGGCCATGAGGGGCCGCTTGGCGATGAGGCCCAGGCGCTCCATCTCGGCAAAGCCTCGGGAGGCGGCGATGAAGGTCTCACCCACGGCGACGGGGGCCACCACGAGGTCGGGGGCGTGCCAGCCCAGCCCTTCCGCGATCTCGTAGGCGATGGTCTTCTTGCCCTCGTGCTTGTACGGATTGCGCGAGGCGCCGCCGTCGAAGAAGAGCCGCTCCTCCGCGAGCCGATCCCAGAGCGTGATGAGGTCGTCGTAGACGCCCTTGTAGATGACGAGGTCCGAGGCCGTGGCGGCCATGTGAAGCATCTTGGGCGCCGAGGCGCGCTCGTAGCAGAAGATCAGCGAGGGCAGCCCCGCGCGGGCCGAGTAGGCGGCGATGGAGGAGCCCGCATTGCCGGAGCTGACCACCGAGGTGACGCCGAAGCCGAACTGGAGCGCGGCGCTCACCGCCGTGGCCGAGCTGCGGTCCTTGACCGTGCCCGTCGGGTTGGCGCCCTCGAACTTGACGAGGAGGCGCCGGACGCCGAGCTGTCGGGCCAGGCGCGGGCACTCGAGGAGCGGAGTCTGCCCCTCGCCGAGGGAGACCCGGTGGGCCGGATCCATGATGGGCAGCACGGGCGCGTAGCGCCAGAGCCCGGAGCCGGCAAAGGCTCGGGCTCCCATCGTCCGGAGCGACCCCTCATCGTAGATGAGCTCGAGCAGGCCCCCGCAGGTCGGGCACTGGAGCGTATAGCCGAGCGGGTGGGCGCCTCCGCACTCGATACAGCGCAGACCGGTGGCCAGCGAATCAGTCATGATTCAGCATCAGCGCTTCCCGAAGCGGTGCTCGACCACCGTGAGGATCTCCTCGATGCGATGGCGGAGCGTGTGGTCCTTGAGCGCGCGCTTCATGGCGTTGTCGCCGATGCCGCGCGCCTCGTCGGGGTGGGCGAGGTAGTAGCCGATCTGGTCCTTGAGGTCGTCGAGATCCCGATAGGCCACCACCTCTTCCCCAGGGGTGAAGAGTCCGGGGAGCTCGCCCTTGAGATCCACGAGCTGGCAGGCGCCGCTGGCCGCCAGCTCGAAGGCGCGATTGTTGACGCCCACGATGTCGTTCATGGGGTGATGCTGATTCAGCGAGAGCGTCGAGCCCGAGTAGATCGCGAGCTTGGCCCGCCCCCAGACCGGACCGCCCGCCACCACGGCGCGGATGTCGGGCGACTCCGACCGCTGCCAACCGGGGCCCCAGAGCTTGATGGGGAAGGTCAGGAGCTCCTTGATGAGGCGCTCACGATACGGATAGCGGCTTCCCACGAAGCTGACCGGCCTCGCGTAGAGGAGCCGCTCCTCCGCGGTGAGCGTCACGGGATGGTGCAGGGCGGGCACGCAGTAGAGGGGCAGGTAGTGCAGATTGCGCAGGCCCACGTGCTCGAGCGAGGTGAGGGCGTAGCGCTCTTTCGTGAAGAAGACGTCATAGGCCTCGATGGCGTCGAAGGGGATCATCCAGAGCGGATTGTCGGGGAAGACGTTGAGGAAGAGCACGTCCCGACTCCGCTTGACCCGGCGGATCAGCCCGGGGGTGATGGGCCCGCCCTTGAGGACGAGGACCAGCGAGGGCTCCCACTCGAGGCAGATCCCCTCGAGCCGCCTCAGGATCCAGAGCTGATAGGCCGCTTTGGTGCCGCGGTTCTTGTAGAGCGGATTGTCGCGCCGGTAGGCGAAGGTGCGCACCTCATGGCCCATGGCCGCGAGCTCGTCCCGGAAATCCACCCCAAAGTGCCCCGGTCGCTCGAAGGGCAGCACGATGAGCCAGCGCATGCGGCGAGCCTAGCACAGCCTCGCAGTTCGAGCCGAAACGCTACCGGCTGTTCGAGCTGAATGCTGGCCGGGGCCGAAGGCCCAGGGCAGCATGAGGCGAGGGCTGAGTGGAGCCGAGCTGAATGCTGGCCGGGGCCGAAGGCCCAGGGCAGCATGAGGCGAGGGCTGAGTGGATCCCGCCGGAGCTCGTGAGCCGCGAAATCTTGACACGGTCATGCCGTGCCCTTACCGTACAAGAGAACGGCAAGACCACCGTGTGATGGGCGCCATGCACCGCCGTCACACGAGAAAGGCGCTTCGTGATCCGTGTCCGTGCCCTCCAAAGATTTTCGATGGCCCTGGCCGCCACTCTGGTCCTTCTCGCGTCTGGTTCTGCCATCGTGTGGCCCATGGCCAAGGCGGTCGCCCGAGACGATCCATGGCAATGGCCGGCCGACGAGAAGGTGGAAAAGGCCACCGAGCGACTCAAGGAGCTCAAGGACACGGCGGAGAAATTCTCCCGGCGCGACTGCCCGACGGCCAGGACGGATTTCCGCGCATGGCTCGACGAGGCGCTCGACCTCGCGGGCAGCTTGATCGGCCTTCAGGACTCGACGAGACAGATCCGCAAGACGGGGGCGGGGGCCGACAAGCTCAGGGCCTGGGATGCCGTCAGGGCGAGCAATGGCCCCGGCGGCATTGCTGAGCTGACGGAACTTCTCGACCGATGCGGGCGCCGGGTCAAGGAGGGCGACGCGGCCTTCAGGCCGCCGAGCCAGGAGGAGCTTCTCCGGCGCGCCTCCCAGCGTATCGCCGAGAAGAAGAAGAGCGAGCTTGCCTCCTTCGGGATCCCGCTCGAAGAGAAGGACGAGTTCAAGCTGGAGGGCTCGGCTCCGCGGAGCATCCGCTAGCGGCCTATCCAAAGGAATCCTATGCCCTCGCGAGGAAGAATGTTCCGCTTCGAGCGCCGGCTTCGCCGGCGCCCTTCTCAGATTGCTCGCCTCGGACGGCAGGGCCCCAGCCCCGCGACGTCCTGCGGCTCGCACTGCGTCGGGGGGAGGCTTCGGAAGGGGGGCGGAGCCCCCCTCCGAGCTAGCTAGCGACGCGGCCGGCGCGCAACCTCGGCCGCGCCGCGGGCCCCTCGAAAGCGCGCGGCGAGCAGTGGATCCACCAGCGCCGCCGTCGCCAGGAGGGCGGCGCTCGCCCCGGACTCCAGGCTCGCGCGCGCGCGCTCGACGGTGGTGATGCCGCCTACGGCCAGGACCACCCGATCCCAGGCGCCCGCTTTCCGCCAGGCGCAGAGCTCGGCGACCTGCACGCGACAGTGCTCCCACAGCGCGGCGCCGGACACCCCCGCCAGCTCGCGCCCCTCGCCCGGCAGGGCGGGCGTCCCGTCTGGCTTGACGACGCGTCGCTGAAGACCGTTGACGAGGGTGAAGCCGTCGAGCCAGCGGGCGGTCGCCGTGGCCACGTCGTGCAATGCGCGTGGACTCCTGGCCGCCCCGAGCTTGGCCACCACCGGCTTGAGACCGACGGCGCGCCGTACTCGCTGGACGATGTGCGCCGACAGCGCCGCGTCCTCGTAGACCATCTGCGCGCGCTCGGCCGTCGTATCGGGAGCGGAGAGGTGCAGCTCGACCACGTCGGCGCCGGCTTCGGCCGCCCACCGCGCGCACGTGGCATAGTCGGCGGCCAGCTGCTCGCCGTCGCCGTCGGGCGCGGGAGTGCCCACCACGCTGACGATGAGCAGTTGCTTCGGACCGAGGGCGGCGCGCGCGCGCTTGACGTCCGCTCGCCACACGTCGGGCTTGGCGGAGGGCAGGCCGAAGGAGACGACCCAGGTCACCGCGGCGGGATCGAGGTGCCGAGGCGCGGGCTCGAGCGTGGTGGGATCGCCCAGACGACAGAAGACGAGATTGGGCGCCCGGTACGCCGGGTGCTCCCGGGTCCGCACCGTGTTGTAGGTCAGGAGTCCGTAGCCGAGGCGGGCATAGGCGGCCATCCACTTCGCATTCGGCAGGGGGCCGGCGGCGATCCCCACCGGACATTCGAGAGTCTTGTCGAAGAGGTGGACGGGGGCGGGGCGCAGGGTGCGCGGTTTCGGGGGCAGCCGGGGAGGATGGGCGACATTCCAGGCGAAGGAGCGATTGAGTCGGTAGGCGATCAGGACTCTGCCTCCAGGGAGTCGAAGCTCCATCGCTCGAGAGACACCATGGACGGGAGATCGGGCTCGAAGGCTCCGCCATAGCCCGGCGTCCCCAGCGAGCCCACGTTCAGGGCACCCCCCTCGACTCGGAGACGCGCCTGGGCCTCACCGCCGAGATACAGGTCGCGGTGCAGACGGGTGGCCTGATACCGCTCGCGCCGGGAGCAGTGGGCGAGTCCCTTGACGTAGTGATGGCCGTTGCGCTCGACGTGGGTGATGCCGAGGGCGCGCACGGTGGCCAGGTCCTGCTGGAGCGCCACCATGGGCAGGTTCGTGAGGTCCTCCGCGCTCATGAAGAGGGCCGCCTCGGGCTTGCGTCGCCGATTCCACCGCTCGATCAGCGTGCGGTTCAGGAACGACTTGAAGATGCCCTTGCAGTTCTTGGCGCTGACGCCCCGGTACCCGAGCGAGACGGCGATCTTGAACGACTCGACCTCGGCGTCGCTCTCGTCGATGACGAGGGGCACGCCGAGCTTGGGCAGGCCGTCGAGGGCGGCGGGGTCGAGGGCGAAGGACCGCTCGAGCGGCTGCTCCACGAAGGCGATGGCCTTGCGGAAGCGTGAGAGCCCGGACGTCTTGCTCAGGGTCTCGAGGAGTCGCCGGAGGTCGGCGAGCGTCTTGTACTGCTCGTTGCCGTCCAGGGTGACCACGTACGGATCGGCGATCAGGCGGTCGAGGGTGGAGGCGACCGAGCTCAGGCGGACCACGTCCTCGTCGAGGCGACCGCCCACCTTGATCTTGAAGTACCGGAGCCCGTAGGTGGTGACGCATTCCTCGAGAGTCTGGGGCAGCCCGTCGCCGATCCAGCCGTCGGCGGGCACGTCGGCCGCCGAGATGGGATCGAGCAGGCCCACGGTGTGGCGCACGGCCAGGGAGGCGGGGGCGGTCTCGCGAGTCCAGCGCACGAGGTCTTCCTGCTCGAGCTCGCGATGGATGGCCCCGGGCCGTATCTCCAGGAGATCGTGGCGGAGCAGGGCGACCGCGTCGGCGCCCGCGAGCCGCGCCGCGGCATCGGCGAGGGCGCGCTCGAAGAAGGACGAGCCGAAGGCGATGGTGAGCGCGTTCAGATTCCGTCCGGGACCCTTCCGCCGGCATTCCGCAAAGGCGTCCAGCCAGATCTGAAAGATGGACCGGGGCACCTTGGCCGCCTCCACGTACGCCTGATGGGCGATGCGGATGGCCACGAGCTGGTCCCGGACATTCTCCCGGAAGCTCCGGGCCGGATCCTTGTCGAACCACTTGGGCAGGAGATTGTCGGCGGCATAGCCGCGCGCGCGCCGGCCGTCGGCGGCCTCCACCTCGACGCCCACGTGGAGGAGGGGAAAGCGCGTGAGCGTGACGATGCCGTACCGGAAGGGCAGCCTCGTGTCGAGGTTCCGGATGTGGAAGGAGGCGGACTTGAGCGAGAGCCTTACAGGAATGCTGGCATGACCTCTTTGGTGATGAGCTCGAGCTCGCGCATGATGTGGCGGTGCGGCATGCCGGGGAAGAAGAGGCGGCAGATGAGGTGCGTCAGGCCGTACTCGGTGACGAACGGCTCGAGCGCCTTGCGCACCTGATCCGGGCCGCCGATCAGGAAGCGGTGCTTCATGAGGCCCTCGAGATCGGTGGCGATCGACGCGTCGATGAAGGGGTGCTTCCACCCGCCCGCGTACTCCTTCCGGTACGAGACCATGATGTGCCGCTCCGCGAGCTCCCGGGCTTCCCTGTCGGTGTCCGCGATGATGAGGTCCCGTGTGAGCGGCCACTCGGCGAGGGGGGCCGTTCGCCCGGCGGCGGCGCGCTCGGCCAGGAACTGCTTCTTGCCCTTGAGGAGGCGCGGGAGGTCGGCCGTCGGTCCCGGGATCCAGTTGTCGGCGAGGGTGGCCGCGCGCTTGAGGGTGAGATCGCCCCAGCCGCCTATCCAGATGGGCGGGTGAGGCTTGGCCACGGGCTTCGGCTCGAGCGTCCCCTCCACCTGGTAGTGCCGGCCCTTGAAGGCGATGGACTCCTGGGTCCACAGACCCTTGATAATGGCCAGCTGCTCCTCGAAGCGGGCCCCGCGCTTCTCGAGCTCGGCGCCATAGAGGGCGAACTCATCGGGCTTGTAGCCGATGGCCGCGCCCAGCACGAAGCGGCCGGCGGACATGACGTCGATCAGGGCCGCGTCCTCGGCCAGCCGGACGGGGTGGTAGAACGGAGCCACGAGGATATCGGTGCCCAGGAGCACGCGAGAGGTCCGCGTGGCGAAGCCGGCCAGCACGGTCAGGGGCGAGGGCCAGTAGTGGTCGACGACGGAATGGTGCTCCTCCATCCACACCGAGTCGAAGCCGAGGTCCTCGGCGCGCACGACCTCCTCGAGGGCGTCCTTGTAGTAGTGGCCCCCCTCGATGGGGATGAACCCGACCTTCAGCTTGGCCATCGACGGGTGGCTACTTGTCGCTCGCGAGCTTCCCGTTCACCCCCCAGTTCGACTTCTCGATGTCCTGGAAGACGACGTGCACCTGATCGGCGGTGGTCTTGCCGATCTTGACCATGGCCTCGGTGATGGCGGCGGTGATCTCGCGCTTCTGCTCGTCGGTGCGGCCGGCGTACCACTGCACGGTGATATTGGGCATGGGGGCTCCTGTCTACCTGAGGCGCTTCATGTCCTCGGGAAAGTTCGAGGTGAACGAGTAGGACTTGACGGTGCCGTCGGCCCCGAAGCGCACGGAGAGGTCCTTGGTCACCTCCGAGCCCGAATCGCGGCGACCGAAGAACCAGCGCCACGTGGGATCTCCGCTGTCGATCCCCACCTGATAGGGGTCGCCGAACACGCGCTGGAGGGTTACCTTGTCGGTGCGCCCGACGGTGATCGTGCGGGTCTCGGGAGAAGGGAACTCGCGGCCGAACGACACCGCGAAGCACCCGACCGCCAGCGGGACGACGGCAAGGAGCACCACGGCGCGTGGCGGACGCATGCGTGGATTATCACACGCGTCCTTTGAGCCGGTCAACGCAGGCTGCTGAAAAGCTCGCGACAGCGGGTACATGCTAGGATGGCAGCGTGGAGACGTTCACCCCCGCGGAGCGGGCGGTTCTCGAGCCTTACTTCACCAATCTGGACGGGCCCGTCTTCGCCCTCGTGAACCTGCCCGAAGTGGTCAAAGGCGCCCTCTTCGCCCGCTACTCGCGCTCGGCCAAGTCTCTCCGCCGTCTTTTTCTCGACGAGTTCGTGGGGGAGGGTCTGGAGGGCGGTAGCGGCGCGCGGCCTATCGGGACCAAGCGCGCGGAAGAGCTCTACGAGCGCATGCTCTCCGAGTACGGCGACGACTCGGTGGCGCAGCTCGGCGGCGTGCACATCGCCTGCGAGGGCGCGTCAAATATCCTGACCAAGGTGCTCGAGTGGGGGCGGCTCATGGCCTATCTCGAGCAGTCCACGCGCTATGTCCCCTACACGGACCGTCCGGGCGGCCACTGGAAGTACCATGTCCCCGCCGAGCTCGACGGACATCCGCTCCGCGCGCGCTACGTCGAGACCCTCGACCAGGCCTTCGAGACCTACGCCCGCTGGATAGACCCCATGCGCGAATTCTGGGCGGCCCGCCTGTCCGGGCCCGCGGGCGACAGCGACGTCGCCGGGCGCTCGACCATACGCGCCAAGGCGCTCGACAGCCTGCGCGGGCTCCTGCCCGCCGCCACGCGGTCCAACGTCGGCATCTTCGGCACGGGCCAGGGATACGAGGCGCTGCTCCTGAGGATGCGCGCGCACCCGCTCCAGGAGGTTCGTGACCACGCCGCCCTCATGCTCGTCGAGCTGCGCAAGGTCATTCCCGCTTTCCTCACCCGCGTGGACCGGCCCGATCGCGGCGCCCTCTGGAGCCGCTATCTGGCCGAGACGCGCGCGGAGACCGCCGCCGTGGCCGCCCGCCTCCTGGCCGGCGCGGAGATCGAGCCGCGCGGCGAGGTGACCCTGACCGATTTCGACCCGGACGGAGAGGTCAAGGTCGTGGCGGCCGCCCTGTACGCCGCCTCGCCGCTGCCCGACGACCAGCTCTTGCTCCTCGCGCGCAAGCTCGGCCCCGAGGAGCGGCGGCGAGTCCTCGACGCCTATGTCGGCGCGCGCGAGAATCGCCGTCACAAGCCGGGCCGCGCTTTCGAGCGGACGGCGTATCGCTTCGACGTGCTCGGCGACTATGGCGCCTTCCGGGATCTGCAGCGCCACCGGCTCTTGACGCTGGAGTGGCAGCCGCTCTCCGTGCGCCACGGCTGGGTGGTGGGACCGGAGATCGAGGAGGCCGGCGCGCTGGGCGACTGGACCCGTGTCATGGATGCCTCGGCCAAGCTCTGCGAGGCCCTGGAGGGAGTGGGCCAGGCCGCGGTGGCGCCCTACGCCGTGGCCATGGCTTATCGCGTGCGCTTCTACATGGAGCTCAATGCCCGCGAGGCCATGCACATGATCGAGCTCAGGACGGCACCGCAGGGCCATCCCGCCTATCGCCGCATCTGCCAGGCCATGTACCGCCTGATCGACGAGCAGGCCGGCCACCGGGCCATCGCCGCGGCCATGCGCTTCGCCGATCTCTCCGACGCCGAGCACGGGCGTCTCGACGCCGAACGCGCGTCTGAGCGGCGTCGGAATCCGCCATGACGCTTCGCCCCGAGCAGGTCAAGGCCAAGGAGTATCTGGAGCAGCAGGGCGGCCGGCGGAGCGCTGTCCAGATCCAGGAGCGGGTGGCCGCCGCCTTCACGGCCATCGAGGAATTCCTCGACGGGGTGAGCGAGAAGGAAGCGAGGTCAGGGGCCATCCCCGAGGAGTGGACCATCCAGGAGGTGGCGGATCATCTCGTCGAGACACATCGGCCCAGCATCACCGAGCTGCGCGAGCTCCTGGCCGGGCATCGCCCATCGCACGGTCCCATTCCGGCCGCGCTTCAGTCGTCTGATCCCATGAGCCGGCCCTGGCCCGATCTGCTCAATGAGCTCAAGCGCGTTCAGGCGGAGGCGGTCGAGGTGCTCGCGACGGCTCCTGATCGACCCACCGAGGCCAGGGCGCCCGTGGTCATGGTCATCAATGTCAAGGAAGCCGACGGACGCGAGCAGCCGCTGCACTGGATCGAGGAGCTGGACTGGAAGGCCTATGCCATCATCTTCCGGCTCCACGTCCTCGATCACCTGAATCAGGCCAAGAAAGTTCTCAAGGCCCTCCGCGGTACCTGACTCGTCGCCTGGTCAGCCCTTGGCCTGCGCGAACTCTTCCTTTGCCCGCTTGAGCTCGTCGGGCTTCGCGAGCAGATCCAGGGCCGTCAGCGCGAGGGCCTTGGCGCCGGCGAGCATGCCCGTGCGGGCCAGCGGTGACTTGGCCCACTCGGCGAACTCCCGTGAGTGCCCCGGGATGCCGTCTGGCGAGATGCGGATATACGGGTGAATGGTGGGGAGGGCCTGGCTGACATTGCCGCAGTCGGTCGAGCCATAGCCCGCCTCGCCGTCGTCGGGATCGACGGGGAAGTCGATACGCTCGAGGTTCTGGCCGAAGAGCGTGGCCATGGCGAAGTTCGGCTTGAGCGGGTCGTGGATGATGGGGTCCGCCGTCACCTTGACCGTGCAGCCGGTGGCCGTGGCCGCCCCCTGCGCGCAGCCTTCGAACCGCCGCAGGAGCTCCTTGCAGTAGTCTTTGGCGGGCGCCCGCAGGTAGAACTCGGAGGCCGTGTGCTCCGGGATGATGTTGGCCTGGTCCCCGCCCTTGGTGATGACCCCGTGCACGCGCGCGTCGGGCTTGAGCTGCTGGCGCATCTGATCGAGAGAGACGAAGAGCTGGATCATGGCGTTGAGGGCATTCACCCCGCGCCACGGCCAGGACGAGGCGTGCGAGGCCTTGCCGAAGAACTCGCACTTGACCTTGATGATGCCGAGGCTCGGCCGCCACACCTGGGTCCCGCAGCGGCCGTGGATCATCATGGCAGCGTCGACGTCCTTGAAGACGCCCGCTTCCATGAGCTTGACCTTGCCCGCGCCGCCTTCCTCGGCAGGCGTGCCGATCACCTGCACGCGACCCGCGAAGGGGAGCTTGCCCAGGGCCGCCGCGATGGCCGCGCCCGCGCCCGTGCCGGCGGTGGCGATGACGTTGTGTCCGCAGGCGTGCCCGATATTCGGCAGGGCATCGTACTCGGCCATGATAGCCACCGTTGGCCCGGGACCCGTGCCCTCGATGGTCGCCCGGAAAGCCGTGGGCAGACCGCCCACGCCGCGCTCCATCCGGGCGCCCTGCTTCTCGAGGAAGGCCGTGAGCCACGCCGAGGCCTTCTCTTCCTTGAAGCACAGCTCGGGATGGGCGTGGATCTGGTGCGAGAGCTTCTCGAGCTCGTCGGCCAGGCGATCGACGGCTTCGGCGACCTTGGTCTTGACCTGGTCGAGCGGATCAGCGGCCATGCGCGAACTCCTCCCTGGCCGCCTTCACGCGTCCGGGGTCGGCCAGCAAATCGTAGGTCGTCATGGCCATGGTCTTGGCGGCCGCCACCATGCCTTGACGCGCCAGCGGCTTGACGGCGGCCTCGGCAAACTCGCGGGTGTGGATGGCCATGCCCTCGGGAGCGATCCCGATCATGGGCTGGATGGTCGGCACGACCTGACTGACATTGCCCACATCCGAGGAGCCCTTACGGTCGGGGATGGCGGCGCCTTCCGTGAGACCGACGGACGTCATGTTGGCCGCGAAGAGGTCGAGGAGGACGCGGCTTGACTTCATCGGCTCGTAAACGCTGTCGTGCTGGGTGACTGCGAGCTGGCAGCCGGCGGCTTTGGCCGCGCCTTCCGCGCAGGCGACCACGCGCCGATAGAGCGCCCACATGGTGTCGATGCGGGGGGCCCGGACATAGAAGATCGCCGAAGCGGATTCGGGGATGATATTGGCCGCCATGCCGCCGCTCGTGATGATGCCGTGAATGCGGCAGTCGGGGCGTATCTGCTGGCGCAGCATGGCCACGGAATTGTAGGTCTGGACGCAGGCGTCCAGGGCGTTGATGCCCTCCCACGGATCGGCCGAGGCGTGCGAGGCCTTGCCGCTGAACTCGAACGTCGCGCGTGCGATGCCGAGGAGGTCCTGGTGCAGGAGCGTCCGATCGAAGCCGTGGATCATCATGGCCGCGTCCACGTCCTTGAAGAGCCCCGCCTTGATGAGCCTGATCTTGCCGCCGCCCCCCTCCTCGGCCGGGGTGCCGATCACGTGGATGCGCCCCTTGGGGAGCTGGCTCTTGACGGCGGCCAGGGCCGCGCCCGCGCCGGCCCCGGAGGTGGCGATGACATTGTGGCCGCAGGCGTGGCCGATGCCGGGCAGCGCGTCGTACTCGCACATGATGGCCACCGTCGGGCCGTCGCCCGTCTCGATGGTGGCGCGGAAGGCGGTCTCGACCCCGCCCACGCCCTGCTCGACCTTGAAGCCCTGCTGGCCCAGAAACTCCGAGAGCCAGCCGCAGGCCTTGACCTCCTTGTAGCCCAGCTCGGGATTGGCGTGGATCTGCTTCGAGAGCGCTTCCAGCTGGTCGGCGAGGCGGTCCACCGCCTGGGAAATCGCGTCTTTCACAGAACTCATCGGGGCCTCCGGGGGGTGTGAGAGTTCAGATCAGGGGCACAGACTACTCTCCCAGATACGGCCTTGTCGAGAGGGCGGGGTGAGGGCGACGGGGAGACTACTGATGCGTGCGCGAATCGATGGCTTCGCGGGCTGGCTCGGGCTCGCCGACGGGCAGGTCGATGGTGAACATCGCCCCGCCCTCCGGCAGATTCTCCGCCCAGAGGCGCCCCCCGTGCTCTCCCACAATGCTGTGGGACACGGACAGACCCAGGCCGCGCCCGTCACCGGGCTGCTTGGTGGTGAAGAAGGGATTGAAGATGCGCGGCAGGTGCTCGGGGGGGATCCCCGGTCCGTCGTCGGCGACGGTGATGCGGACGCCGGCGACCGTGGGCCGCACGCGGATCGTCAGCACGCCTCGGCCATGGGCGGCCTTCATGGCATGCTGGGCGTTCTGCACCACGTGGAGCAGAACTTCCTGTACGTGATTGGCGTCCGCCCAGATTTCCGATGCTTGCTCGATGTCGGTGCGCACCCGGATGCCGTCGGCCTCGAGCCGCGACTGCTCGAAGGCGAGCACCTGCTTGACCTGCTCGGCGATCTGGCAGCGCTGGCGCCGGGGCGGGCGATGCTCGGCGAAGAGGATGAGGTCACGGACGATGGAGGCGGCCCGCTTGGCCGCCGTGTCGATGACCCCCAGGGCCTCCTCGACCTCGAGGCCGATGGGCGACTGGGCGAGCAGATGCAGCTGCGCCATGATGATGGTCAGCGGATTGTTGATCTCGTGGGCCACTCCGGCGGCCAGCCCATTGACGGCGGAGAGGCGCTCGGCCTTGACCACTTCGTTCTGGGCCCGGCGGAGATCGTCGAGCTGGCGATGGATCTCCCCGTAGAGGCGGGCATTGTCGAGGGCCAGTCCGATCTGGTCGGCCACGCACTCCAGCAAGGCCATTTCCTCGTCCGTGAACCTGTCCTCGGTCTGGCGGCCGAGGGACAGCGTGCCCAGGATGCGGTGGCGGGCCCGGATGGGCACGCAGACGAAGCCGCGGATGCCGTCCGTGCTCACGGCCGCCCGCGCCGCGGGCAGAAGATCGGTCTCGCGGCCCGCGTCGTCCACCCGGCGCCCGCGCCCGGACAGCGCGACGCGGCCGATCAGGCCGTCGCCCATGGGCAGCTCGAGGTTGACCCGACGCAGCTCGTCGGAGAGACCGCGGTCGCCGCGCAGGAGAAGACTCTGGCCGTCTGGAGAGATCAGGTGCAGGCTCGCGATCTCATGACCGGTGACATGGGTGAGGGCGGCCAGCGATTTCTGAAGCACCTCGTGGAGATCGAGGGATCGACTCACGGCCTCCGTCACGGCTCGGAGGACCTGGAGGTGCCTGACCATTCCCGAGGGCTGATCGACGCGCATGGCTACAAGAATGGTAGCAAGTCCAGTGCCACGAAGATAGTGGTGGACCGTGACGATGGCGTGATGATTTGAAGGACCCTCTCTGTGCGGCGTTCGCATGCCAACAGAATATGTCGGACACTGTCAACCCGACGATCTGCGTGCGTGCGGGACAGCAACAACGGCGTCCCCACCGGGGTACCGCCGATAGGAAGCCCGGTCCCCCGAAAAGCAGGGAGGGGTTGCGCAAGTTCGGAGCCGCTTCCCCGCCCGGGTGTGGGAGTCGGGGAACCTGTCAACCTGAGCACGAAATCCTCATAGCCGCATCTCCGCTCTCACGCGACCATGTACTAATGACAGACCTTGCCGCAAAAGTGACACACAAGGTCACGATGCCTTGGAGACTGCCCGAAGAGCGCAAGGGACCCTCTCGGGGCGGGGACCTGGCGCTGGAAGCGGGGGCGGGCCGCCGCGACCATTAACTGCCGCGGTGATTGTCTACCAGTGACTTGAGGCGCTCGAAGTCCTCGGCCGGCATATTGACGAAGACGAAGACGGGGCCGTCGCTGTCGTTTCGCCACACGATGGACTCGAGATCGAGCGGCCGACGGTCGGGGGGCTGGAAGCGTAGCCGGACGCGGCTGCCCGCGCCGACGGTCTCGTCGAGCCTGACCTTCACGCCGTGCGGCCCCACGTCGATGGTTTCCCGATTGAGGGTGCGCCCGCCCGGCATTTCCACGGCGACCCGCCATGACGCGCGAGCCCTCGGATGCCTGCGAAGCTCCGCTGAATGGTTGGTCATACAGCCACCATTCTACCCCGAAGAAGCTCGCACCATGGGAGCCCGGGATGGGGGCATCAGTGGCCCGCAAGTGTGCTACACTGCGAGCCAATTCACTCATACAGGAGACTACATGTTCCAGTCCGTGGAGGATGTCCAGCAGCACTTCAAGAACGCCCGCTACATCGCCAACCGGAGAATCTCCACCGTCGTCTTCCTGGCCGAGCGGATGGGGCGGCCGGTTCTCATCGAAGGCCCGGCGGGCGTGGGCAAGACGGAGCTGGCCAAGACCCTGGCCGAGATCACCTCCCGACGGCTCATCCGGCTCCAGTGCTACGAGGGACTGGACGAGGGAAAGGCGCTGTATGAGTGGAAGTACGCCAAGCAGCTCCTGTACACCCAGCTCCTGCGCGAGCGCATCGGCCAGTTGATCGCCGACGCGGACTCGCTGCCCGAAGCCGTGGCCAAGATCTCGGGCCAGGACGACGCCTTCTTCTCGCATCGCTTCCTCGCCCCGCGGCCGCTCCTGCAGGCCATCGAGTCCGTCGAGCCCGTCGTCCTCCTGGTCGACGAGATCGACAAGGCCGAGCCGGAATTCGAGGCGTTCCTGCTGGAAGTCCTCTCGGATTTCCAGGTGTCGGTGCCGGAGCTCGGGACCATCAAGGCGACCAATATCCCGCTCGTCGTCCTGACCTCCAACAATGCGAGGGAGCTGTCCGACGGGCTCAAGCGACGGTGCCTCCATCTCTTCATCGATTTTCCGCCGCCCGACGAAGAATTGGCGATCATCCGCCTCAAAGTTCCCGAGGTCTCGGAGCGCCTCGCCCAGACGGTGGTGGCGGCCGTCCAGCGCATCCGGGGGCTCGAGCTCCGCAAGGCGCCCTCGGTGTCCGAGAGCCTCGACTGGGCGCGCTCGCTCGTCATCCTCAACGCCGACAGTCTCGATCGAGAGCTGGTCGAGTCCACCCTGACCATGCTCGTCAAGCACGAGAAGGATCTCGAGCGTGTCAAGGGCGCGCTCGACAAGGTCCTGGCCGACCTCGACTGAGGCCATGAACCTGACCGAGTTCCGCGAGCTCTGGTTTCCGAGCCCGCGCATCCGCCTGCCCGAGCTCGGGCCGGCGGGCCCCGTGTTCATCGAGGGCGGTCGCTGCATCTCCGCCGCGCTCGGCGAGTACACCAAGCTGTGGATGGTGGCGGCGGGACGGTGGCACTTCTACTACACGCACTCCGCGCCTCGAGACTTCTTCCGCGCCGTCATGCCGGAGGCCGTGGCGCATTTGCTTCAGCCGGGCGAGATGACGGTGGAGACGTTCCGCCAGGGGCCGGCCTACAAGGTGGTGCTCGGGCTGCGCTGCGCTGAGGGCCCCGTCCGGGTGCTCCACCTCGTCGGCGACGTACCGGACGTCGGGCGCGCGGTGGAGCGCGACGAAGAGGCGACGGAGGGCGGTCTTGGCTGGAAGCTCAAGATGACGAATATCATCGCCGCGGGCTCATTCCACGGCCTCCTCCGGCTCGAGGACGGACGCCTCTGCCCTATCACCCGCGACGGCAGCGAAGACGTCTTCAAGTCCTCCTGGGTCACCTTCTCCCGATGAGCCCGCAATCTGAAGCCCAATGCGCTACCTCATCGGACGGGTCTGGGGATTGCTGTGTGAGGCGCCGCCCGCGGGAGGAGCCGCAGCCGCAGGCGAGGCGACCAGCAAGACAGCGAGCCGAGCCAACCCTTAACCGAGAGCGGCAGGTGGCGCTCCTCCCGTGCTGGATCACCTTCCCGTGATGAAACGAGCGATCGTGGCACCACACCACGCGGCCTGGTGGGGGGGTCTGGGGGAGGAGCGGCAGGTGGCGCTCCCCCCCAGAACCTAAATGGACCAAAGGATTTTGGAATTTATCGGCGACCTGAGAAGGGCCGAGCTGCGCATCTCGCCGAGCGAGGCGCTCGACGCGTTGGCCGCCTCCTCGGAAATCGGGCTCGAGCATCGCGACACCTTCAAGACGGCGCTCGCCACCACGCTCGTCAAGGAATCGCGCGATCTGCCCACCTTCGACCGGATCTTCGATCTCTACTTCCTCGACCTCGAGGCGCTCGGCACCGGGCTGAAGAAGGCGCTGGGGCCGGAGGACCCCCGCATCCAGGAGATGCTCGACCAGCTCATGGCTCAGGAGAACATGGACATGGACGAGCTGACCGAGCTCATGCTGCGCGGCGAGGGCTCGGACATGGAAATGGCCATCCGCGGGCAGGGGCAGGGGACGGGGCTCGAGCGCCTGATGTACTTTCTCCAGATCGGCTACTTCTCGCGCAAGATCTACGACAAGTTCGACTGGGCGGCCATCGAGCGCGACCTCTCCCGCATCATGCAGCTCCTCGAGGCCAAGGGGATGGATCCGGGCATGCTCGCCCGCATCCGCAACTATCTCGACCTCCGGCTGGAGGCCTTCCGCCGGATGATCCGCCAGCACGTGGAGCGAGAGCTCGAGCGGCGCGCCTACCGCGCGGGGGAGCGCCTCACGCGCGAGGTGCTGACCGACAAGCCCCTCTTCGCCCTCTCCCCCGACGAGATCGCCCAGATGAAGGCGGTGGTGGCGCGCCTCGCCCGCAGGATCAAGGACGCCCTCGCCCTCCGGCAGCGGCAGGAGGAGAAGGGACGGCTCGACTCGCGGCGCACGATCAGGAAGAGCCTCCAGTACGGCGGGATACCCATGGAAGTGCGCTTCCGGCGCCGGCATCGTGAGAAGCCGAAGCTCATCACCCTCTGCGACGTCTCGGACTCCGTGCGCAATGCCTCGCGCTTCATGCTCCAGCTCGTGTGGAGTCTGCAGGAGTGCTTCTCGCGCGTGCGCTCCTATGTCTTCGTCTCCGAGATCGCCGAGGTGACCCAGGCCTTCAACACCTACCCCGTCGACCACGCCATCGAGTGGGCGCTGAAGTCCTCCTCGGTGGACTACCATTGCCGCTCGGATTTCGGCTACGCCTTCAGCCGCTTCGTGCGCACAGAGCTCGAGTCGCTGGACCGGAAGACCACCGTGCTGATCCTGGGAGACGCGCGCAACAACTACAATGATCCGCAGGCCTGGGCCATCCGGCAGATCCGCGAGCGCGTCAAGGGCGTGATCTGGCTGAATCCGGAAGGTCAATGGGGCTGGGGCATCGGCGACAGCGTGATGCCGCTGTACTCGCCCTCGTGCGACATCGTCAAGGAATGCCGTACGGTGAGCCAGCTCGTGCAGGTGGTGGATCACCTCGTCCACTCCTGGTGGCGCCGCGGGCGCTGAGCCGCGTGAAGCGGATGCTCCTCGCCGCCCTCGTGGCCTGCGGCGCCCTGGGGGGGTCAGCCGCCGCCCAGGAGTGCGTGACCATCGAGGACTTCGCCAAGGGCAAGGTGGGGGAGTTCCCGCCGGACTGGAAGCCGCGCAAGGAATCGGGCCGGCCCGTCTACTCGATCCAGGAAGCGAGCAGCCTCCGTTACCTGCACGCCCTGGCCAAGGGCATCGGCATTCAGGCGGCCAAGCAATACGAGTGGGATCCCAAGACGTATCCGATTCTCGCGTGGTCGTGGCGTCCCCTCGAATTCCCCGCCGGATCGGACGAGCGCCAGTCGAAGACCAATGACAGCGCCGTCTCCGTGTACGCCGTTTTCCCGTACTCGTCCTTCGCCGTGAAGTCCCTCAAGTACATCTGGAGCGCCGTGGTGCCCGCGGGCACGCGTCTGACCTCGAGCGCCGGGCTGACCCAGGCCCGGATCATCCGGAGCGGGATGCAGGGGAAGGGCGAGTGGACGGAGGAGCGCGTCAATATCCTCGAGGACTACAAGAAATACTTCGACGAGGCCGAGGTCCCCAAGGCCGCGGGCATCGCTGTCCTCACGGATTCCGACGACACCCGGTCGACCGCGCAGGGCGACTACACGAACTTCCGCCTCTGCAAGCCCTGAGGGAGCCGTGACGGAGAGCGGACCCGACCCCTTCGAGGCGCTCTTCGAGCGCGGCGTCACCGACGGCCTCCCCGTCGTCCCCCCCACCCGGGAGCGGGTCGAGGCCATGGTGGCGGGCTCGGGCCGCGACCCGGGCGAGCTGATCGCGCTCGTGCCGCCCAATTTCGGGCGAGCCACCGTCGAGAAGATCGCCATCAATGCCGTGATGGCGGGCTGCCGTCCGGACTATCTGCCCGTGGTGATCGCGGGGGTGGAGGCCATGAGCGAGGACGCCTTCGATCTCCACGGGGTGTCGGCCACGACGAATTTCCACTCGCCGCTCTTCATCGTCAATGGGCCGGCGCGCGCCGCTCTCGACATCAACTGCGGCCGCGGCGCCTTCGGGCCCGGATGGCGCGCCAACGCGACCATCGGCCGGGCCTTGCGGCTCATCGTCGCCAATGTGGGCGGCGCCTCGGCCCGGACCATGAGCATGTCGACCATGGCTCACCCCGGCCGCTACACCTACTGCATGGGCGAGAACGAGGAGGAGAGTCCCTGGGATTCGCTGGCCGTCGAGCACGGCTTCGGCGCCCACGAGAGCACGGTGGCGGCCTTTGCCGCCGAGGCGCCGCACGGGGTCTATGATCATCAGAGCCGCCGGGCCAAGGATGTGCTGATCACCATCAGCCACTCGCTGGCCGTGATCTCCCACCACCGGTCCACCCACCACGGCGACACCCTCGTCGTGTTTTCCCCCGAGCACGCGAAGATGATCGCGGGCGAGGGCTGGGGCAAGGCCGAGATGCGGCAGTTCCTGTGGGAGCGCCTGAGAAAGCGGGTGCGCGACCTCATTCCCGGCGTGGACGGCGGCGAGGGGCTGCCCGCTCACGTGCTCGCCAAGTTCCCGCATCCCGAGACCGACGACACGCTCATCCCGAAGTTCCGCGAGCCCGCGAATCTGAAATTCTTGGTGGCGGGGGGAACGGCGGGGCGCTTCACCGCGGTGATCCCGGGCTGGACCTTTCCGAAGATGTCGCGGCTCGTCATCAAGGCCGTCCGGATGCCGTGAGGGGGCACGCCCTCGCGCGGCTCGGGTCGGTGGTGGCCGCGCTCGTCTGCGCGGCGCCCGCGGCGGGGGAGACGCTCGGGGACGTGCTGCGGGCCAGGGGGGCTCGCGTGACCGCCGAAACGGTACCGGACGCGGCGGTCTCCGTCACCAGCTACACGGTCCTTCGCGATCGGCAGGCCTTCGTGATTGCCTATTACCGCGAGCAAGGGACGAGCGCGCTCGACCCTCCGCTCTTCCTGGGCCGCCTGGACCGCGTCACGGGCCGCTGGACTCAGGCGGCCATAGACGAGCAGGCCATACGTCCCGCGCCCTCGGCCTGCCTGGGCTCGGCGCTGTCCGTTCGGAAGGCGGCGCGCATGCTGCTCATCGAGACTCACGTCAATCCGTCGGCCGGCTGCACCCTAGTGGTGGCCGAGAGTCTGGCCGTGCGCGATGTCCTTCCCGGCTGGCCCGTGGCCGTCTTCGCCGACGGGCAGGTCGTCTACCAGCACAGCCAGCCCCACTTCTCCGCCGTGCACCCGCTCGAGGTCTCCATCTACGACCCGCGCACGCGCAAGCACCAGGCCGTCTATCCGCCCCGCCCGGCGCCGCCCCTCCGGCTCGAGCACATGCGGAAGCTCCAGACCCTCTACACACCCGACTGGTGCCAGGCACGCAATCACCCATGCGACCTCGAGCGCTTCGACGAGCGGGTCGAGGGACCCGTCGAGGTGAGTGACCGAAGCGGCGCTCTGGCTTTCGTGGCTGCCTTCGACAATACCGTGTTCGCGGAGGACGGCGCGCCATCCGCGGGGGCGCCGGCCGGGAGGCCGACCGAGGTCCTCTACGTCTTCCGGCGCCTCGCCGGGCCAGGGCCGCCCGAGGTGGGCGAGATCCTGTTCGCCGAGGCGCGGCGTCGCTTCGGCGGTACCCGGCTCAAGCAATACGTCGAGCCGGCTACCCTCGACCGCATCTTCGGTCCCTGACCCGGCGCCTCTTGCGCTACACTTGGCCCGGGCGTGGCCGAGACGCTGCCTGCCGTTCGAGCTGAGCGGCGGCCTCTGGTCGTCGCGAGGCGAGAGCTGAAATGATCCCGCAGGCTGCAGTTTGAGTCGAAGGGCGAATCCCTGAGGCGAGAGCTGAGTGGATCAGCGACGAGGCGAGGGCTGAATTAAAATCACGCCCGGAAAGGCAGGACGCTCCATGGCCGCCGAAGAGTTCCTGGATCCCACCGACTCCGTGGCGGTGCCGCGGAAGACCGCGACGCGTCTGCCCAGCCTCGAGGGCAAGGTCATCACCCTGCTCGATATCTCGAAGGCCAAGGGCGATCACCTGCTCGACCGCGTCGAGGAGCTCTTGCGCGAGCGCCTCCATCCCAAGGACGTCATCCGGAAGAAGAAGCCGACGTTTGCCCGCCCCGCGCCGGAAGATCTGCGGGCCGAGATCCTCAAGCAGAGCGACGCCGTCATCGAGGCTCTCGCCGACTGAGGGTCCTGCACAACGTGCAGTGTGCACGACGGCGTGTTTTTCGAGGACCACGGGATGCCCACGGCCACGGTGATCTCGACGGAGTTCGCCCGGGCCGCGCGCGCCCAGGCGGGCGCGCTGGGCGCGGTCGACTACCGGACCATCATGGTGCCGCACCCCATCCAGCCCTTGACCCGGGATGAGGTCAGGGTGCTCGCGGACAAGGCGTTCGACGAGATCGTGGCCCGCCTGACCAAGAGCTAGGGAGCTCGGAGGGGGGCTCCGCCCCCCTTCCGAAGCCTCCCCCCGAAGAGATTGCGCCGGCGAAGCCGGCGCTCGAAGCGGAACATTCCTGCTCGCGAGAGCATGGGAATTACTCGGACAGACTCCTAGCTCGGCAGGCTCCAGACGCGGCCCACGGGCGGCTCGTCGGTCAGCGTGAACTGGGGCAGGGCGAAGTCCTCGCTCAAGTCCTGGAAGACCGCGCGCACCCGCTTGCCGATGGCGACTTTGCTCTCGGCCTCCGGCTTGAAGCCCGGGGTGACGAGATTGGCGATCACGCGAAGCGCCTCCTCTGCCGTCGGCTTCCCGCGCTGCTCGTCGAGCTCGACGAGGACCACGGCATAGGGCGTCCATTCCTTGAAGCCCGGCTGGATGGCGTGGTGGACGACCTCGTACGAGTAGATGTGACCCTGGCCGCTCACCTCTTTCCAGTTCCACTCGAGCGCCATGCACCACGGGCAGGTGTGAGTCGGCGGGTAGCGCATGAGGCCGCAGGCCTGGCAGGCGCGGAGCATCAGCTTGTGTCCGCGCGCCAGCTTGAAGTGCTCGCGCCACTCGGAGTCATT
Source organism: Candidatus Methylomirabilota bacterium (assembly GCA_036002485.1). Taxonomy (NCBI): domain Bacteria; phylum Methylomirabilota (SeqCode); species Candidatus Methylomirabilota bacterium. The sequence goes on from DASYTI010000251.1 coordinate 46,910, forward strand.
TTCCGGGATCACCAGGTTCATGCCGCGGTATTCGATGTTGGGCATCGGAAATCTTCCCCCAGTCCTTTCTCGACCCTCGCCCCCTCACCCTACCCCTCTCCCCCGATGGGGGAGAGGGATCAGGTGAAGCGGTGGGCAGGTCGAGATCTAGTTGTGCATGATGAGGGCGGAGCCGGTGGGCGGCATGGCCCAGCCGAGGTTCATGGTGATCCGGCAGTCCTTGACCTGGCGGCACCGGCCCGGCGAGTAGTCGTAGCTGTGCTTGCCCTCGGCCGCGCCCGGGCAGTAGTCGTCCACGCACCCGCGGAGCTGCCGCACGTTCTCGATGACCATGCTCATGCCATGCGTGTAGCCTTCGCAGAGGTGGCTGCCCGAGGTGTTGTTGGGTCGCCGGCCGCCCAGCTCGATGATCCCGCTCGAGACGTACGGTCCGCCCTCGCCCTTCTTGCAGAACCCGTACTCCTCGAGCTGGAGCATGGTCGTGAAGGTGAAGGCGTCGTAGGATCCGGTGACGTTCACGTCCTCGGGCGTGATCCCGGCCTGGCCGAAGACGATGTCCTTGGCGTAGTAGCCGGCCACCCGCGTGATGGGGCCCGTGGCCCAGTGGAAGTCGGTGCGCGCCTTGCTGACCCGACCCGCCACCCCCATGATGTAGACGGGCTTCTGCTTGAGGTCGCGCGCGCGCTCGGCCGAGGTGACGATGACGCAGGTGGCGTTGTCCGTCTCCACGCAGCAGTCGAGCAGGTGGAGGGGCTTGCAGATCCATCGTGAGCCGAGCACGTCCTGGACGGTGACGCGCTCCTTCAGGAGCGCCTTGGGATTCTGGGAGGCGTGCTTGCTGTGGGCGACGCGCACGTGGGCGACCTGCTCGGAGGTCGTGCCGTACTCGTACATGTGGCGCATGAAGGTGGGGGCGAACGCCTGCCCCGCGCTCCGCATCCCGAAGGGCACCTGGGCCAGATCGAGGCCCCGGACGGGCTGGGCCGCCCGGGCCCCCGTGCCCCCGATGCGGAAGTCCGAGTAGCCGTTCATGGACCGGAAGATCGCCACCGTCTTGCACATGCCGGCCTCGATGGCGCCCATGGCGAGTCCCACCAGGGCCTCCGTCGAGGAGCCGCCCCCCACCACGTCCATGTAGAAATTGAGCCGGATGCCGAGATCGGGCGCCACCCAGTTGGCGGGCGTCGAGTCGCCGCCCTGGTACGACATCATCCCGTCCACGCCCTCCGCCGCGAGCCCGGCATCGGCCATGGCCTTCCGCGCCGCCTCCACGGCCATGGCGCGGGTGCTCCGGCCCGAATGCCTGCTGTACTCCGTCTCTCCCACTCCCACGATGCAGTACTTGTCCTTGAGCGATGCCATCACGCCTCCTTGAACAGAGGTTCCCAGCCGGTGGTTGACGCGCGCCGAGGCGGCCGGGCCCGGCCGAGCAAAGTCAGGGCCACCACGTTGAGGGCGGCGGCCCGCCACCAGGCGAGGTCGTGACTGCCCGTCCGATCATAGATGAATCCCGCGCCGAGCGCGCCCACCCAGCCGTAGAACGGACCGGACGTCACCGGGGTTGGACGGGCGGAGGAGCGGGAGTCCCGGCCTTCTCTGGCTCGCTCGAGCGAACCGTGTCCAGGATGGGGGCGAGGGATCCGGACGGCTCGACGCTGGTGACGCGAACGAGGCTCGAGAGCCGGGCCACCGCGTCGCGAATGCGCTCGCCGGCCTTGAAGGCGGCGGACGTCCAGCGCTGCTCCTGGCTGCCCTCGGGAAACCGCTCGAGCATGAGCTGGAGCGATCCCATCACGATGGAGAGGGGATTGTTGATCTCGTGGGCGGCCGCGCCCACCGTCAGGTGAGCCGCCCGCAGCTCCGCCGCCTCCCGCAGCGCGGACTCGGCCTGGAGCCGGGGCCGCGCGTCGGTCAAGAGCGCGATGATGAACCGCCGCCCGCGATAGTCGACGAAGCGGTAGGTGATGTCGACGGGAATGACGTCGCCCGCGCGCGTCCGGTAGCCGAGGTTCTGGGCGTGCATGCGGCCCTGCTTGAACGCCTCCGCCAGCATGGCTTCGCGCTCCGGTCGGCCGGCGGGTCCGTCGGGCCAGAAGTCCCTGATGCTCTTGCCGATGATCTCCTCGCGCGAATAGCCGGAGAGCTCGACCTCCGCTCGATTGGTCTCGAGAATCTTCAGAGTCTCGGCATCTACCACGCGCACTACGGCCGCCGCCTCGTCGATGATGGCGCGGAATCGCTCCTGATCCTCCATGAGTCGTTGCTGTTCCGTCACATCGTGGAAGAGCCGGGCCATGAGTCCCACGCTCAGCACGGCGAGGATGGCGTAGCTCAGCCACACCTGCCTGAAGAGCTGCAGTCCCCGCGGGCCCAGCATGGCCAGGGCCGGAAGCAGCGCGAGGGCCGACAAGGCGGCGAGGGCGAGGGCATGTCTCGGCCCCACGCCGCCGTCGTGGCGCGCCCACGCGTGGACGAGGCCCGCCGAGACGGTCACGAGGACGATGCTGACCACGCCCGCCCAGGCGCCGGCTCCTCCGACCCAGAGGCGCGCGGCGGCCGTGATGCCGGCCGCGATGAGGACCGCCGGCCAGCCTTCGAAGAGCCCGACGAGCGCGATGGAGGTGTTGCGGGCGTCGATGAAGACCCCGGGCTCGAGCTGGATGCCGGAGCGCATGAGGATCACGGACAGAATGCCGAAGCCCGTGCCCAGGGCAATCGGTCGCCAGCGCCGCACCGCGGGAGGCTGACGCTGGAACACCCCGCGGACATAGGAATAGAAGACGACGCCGATCACGAGAAGGCCGATGGCCTCGAAGATCTCGTGGACGTTCATGCCTCGCGCCTCACCCCTCGCTTCCCCTCGCGGGGCTTCGCCCCGTTCTGCTTTGACTCGAAGCGGGGCAGGAGATCGCGCAGGAACTTGCCCGTATAGGAGCCGTCGGTCTGGGCGACCTGCTCCGGGGTGCCCTCGGCCACGATCTCGCCCCCCGCGGCGCCCCCATCGGGGCCGAGGTCGATGACCCAGTCCGCCGTCTTGATGACGTCGAGGTGGTGCTCGACCACGAGGACGGTGCTGCCGGAATCCACCAGGCGGTTCAGGACCACGAGCAGCTTCTTGACGTCGTCGAGATGCAGGCCGGTGGTGGGCTCGTCGAGGATGTAGAGGAAGTCCGAGGCCAGGCGCGTCGAGAGCTCTGCGGCGATCTTGAGCCGCTGGGCTTCGCCGCCGGACAGCGTGGGGGCGGGCTGGCCCAGGCGCAGATATCCGAGCCCCACTTCCTGCAACACCTTGAGCCGGCGGGCCAGGACCGGCTGGGCGGCGAAGAACTCGACGGCCTCGTCGATGGTCTGCTGCAGGACCTGGCTGATATGACGGCCCTTGTAGGTGACCTGGAGGACTTCCGGACGATAGCGTCGCCCTTCGCACTCCTGGCAGGTGACGTAGACGTCCTCGAAGAAGTACATCTCGAGCTTCTGGAAGCCGTCGCCCTGGCAGGCCTCGCAGCGACCGCCCGGCACATTGAAGGAAAAAGCGCCGGGGGAGAGGCTGGCCGCCTTGGCCCGCGGGAGCCCGGCAAACAGCTTCCGGATCTCGTCGAAGGCCTTGACGTAGGTGACGGGGTTGGAGCGCGGCGTCCGGCCAATGGGCTCCTGGTCGATGAGGCGCACGCCCTTCAAGAACTCGAGGCCCACGATGTCGTCGTGAGTGCCCGCGCGCGCCAGCTCGACCTTGAAGTGGCGGGCGAGGGCGCGGTAGAGCGTATCGTGGACCAGGGTGGACTTGCCCGAGCCCGAGACGCCGGTGATGCAGGTCAGGGTGTGCAGGGGGAGCCGCACGGTCAGGTTTCTCAGGTTGTGCTGGCGCGCGCCCCGGATGACGAGCGCTCGTCGTCCTTCGCGGCGCGAGAGGGGCAGGGGGATGCCGTCGCGGCCCGTCATGTACCGCGCGGTGAGCGAGCGCGGATCCTTGGCGAACTCGGCCTGGGTGCCCGCGAAGACTACCTCGCCGCCGCGCTCGCCCGAGCCCGGCCCCATCTCGACGAGGTAGTCGGCGCCCTCGATGAAAGTGCGGTCGTGCTCGACGATGAGAACGGTATTGCCGGCCTGGGCCAGCTCCCGACACAGCTCGGCCAGCCGCTCCGTATCCCGCGCGTGAAGCCCGATGGAGGGCTCGTCCAGCACGTAGAGCGTCCCCACGAGCTGGGCGCCCAGCTGGTTCGCGAGGTTGATGCGCTGCGCTTCCCCTCCGGAGAGCGTGCGCGTCTGTCGGCCGAGGGTGAGATAGCCGAGCCCCACGCGAATCAAGAACGACAGCTTGGCGCGCAGGAGCTTGAGGGCCTCTCGCCCCACCACCTCCTCCCACGCCGAGAAGCCCAGGCCGGAGAGGAAGCCGTGGAGCTCCTCGACCGTCTTGCCATTCCACTCCGCGATGGTGGCGCCTCCCACGCGGACGGTGAGCGCCTCGGGCTTGAGGCGGGCCCCCGCGCAGCGCGGGCAGGGCGATTGGCTGCGATAGCGCGAGAGAAAGACGCGCACGTGCAGCTTGTACCGGTAGGACTCGACCTCCTCGAAGAATCCCTGGATGCCCGTGAGGCCGCCGCCCCCCGCATAGATCCACTCGCGGTCCGTTTCGGGGAGATCTGCGTACGGACGGGTGACGTCCACCCCGCGCTTCTTGGCGTGCTTGAGGAGCTGCTTCTGATACCAGCGTCCCGAGGGGTGCGACCAGGGCTCGACGGCGCCGTCGGCCAGGCTCACGGTGGGATCGGGCACCACCAGGGCCTCGTCATAGCGCAGGATATTGCCGAAGCCCTTGCACTCCGGGCAGGCTCCCAGCGGGTGGTTGAACGAGAACAGCAACGGTTGCGGCCGGGCCAGGGCGACCTCGCACCGCGGGCAGCGGAACTCCCGGCTGACCGTCACGGGCCCACGTCCCACCACGTCCACGACGGCCCGGCCGTTGCCCTCGGCGAGGGCGGTCTCCAGCGACTCCGTCAGTCGCCGCCGCGCCTCCGGGCCCACCACCACGCGGTCGAGCACGACCTGCACGAGCTGGCCATCGAGGGCGGGGGTGGCTTCGCCCTGCGCTTGGGCGAGGTCCACGACGGTCTCGCCGATCTTGATGCGGGCGAAGCCCCGCTGGAGCAGGGCGGCCATGAAGGCGCGCGGGTCCGGGCGCGGCTCGAGGGGCAAGGGGAAGCAGACCATGGCGCGCGCGCCCGGATGGTCACGGACGAGATCGTCGGCCACGCGCTCCGCCGAATCGCTGCGGGCCTCGCTGTCACAGCGGGGGCAGTGGACGCGGCCGACCTTGGCGAAGAGCAGACGCAGGTAGTCGTGAAGCTCGGTGGCCGTGCCCACGGTGGAGCGCGCGGTCCGCACGGGGTTCTTCTGCTCCAGCGCGATGGCGGGGCGAATGTGCTCGATCCGGTCGACGTCGGGCCGGTCGAGACGCTCGAGGAACATGCGCGCGTAGGCGGAGAGCGACTCGATGTAGCGCCACTGCCCCTCGGCGAAGACGGTGTCAAAGGCCAGGGAGGACTTGCCCGAGCCCGAGACGCCCGTGATGACGGTGACGCGGTCGTGGGGGATAGCCAGGGAGACGTTCTTCAGATTGTTCTGCCTGGCTCCCTCGATCCGGAGCCAGAGGGGCTGCGCCATTCGGTCCGTCCTCCTGAGATGGAAAGTCTACCTGACCTTGCCTGCACCCGGCAACCCGATGCCCCTTGACCGTAGCGGGTCAGTTTGGGCACAGGCACTGGGGCAAGGTGCGAGCCAGATCAACTCAGCCCTCGCCTCGGGCTTGGCCCTCAGCTCGAACCGCCACGCGCGAGCGGGCCCGGCAGCCCGAGGCGTACGTGGGTGTACGTTGAGGGTTGCCGGATCGGCTCGCAACGAAGTATGGCGAAGCAAATTGACCCAGTGCCCTTGACAGGTCGGGGGCGGGCATGTAGGCTCCACTTCGTAATGAGAACCATTCCTAAAAGCTCCAAGGACACCGCGGATGCCGAGACGGGCCACGCCTTTGGGCATCTCGACTTCCTGAAAGACGTGGGCGATCCCGCCACCGGCGAGCCCATCGGCAAGACGGAGACGAACCTCAAGTCGGCCATCGCGGGCGAGACGTACGAGTACCCGCAGATGTACCCGGGCATGGCCAAGACGGCGCGTGACGAGGGCTTCCCCGAGCTCGCGGAATGGCTGGAGACGCTGGCCAAGGCCGAGAGGTCGCACGCCGGCCGCTTCACCAAGGGACTCAAGCAGATCGCCGGCAAAGACCCCGCCGAAGCCATCTGATACTTCCGACGCGCGGGGCGGTCGGGTGGCGGCCGCCCCGCCGCGTCAGGAAAGGCCGCCCCGCATGACCCTCGACATCAGGCAGCCGGAGTTCTGGAAGCTCGACGCGGTCGACCAGGAGCTGCGCCGCGTCTATGACGTCTGTAGCGGGTGCCGCCGCTGCTTGCCCCTCTGCCCGTCGTTCAAGGTCCTGTTCGAGCGGCTCGACACCGAGGCGGTGGACGGCGACGTCGAGAAGCTGCCCGCCCAGGACGTCAAGGAGGTCGTGGACCTCTGCTACCAGTGCAAGCTCTGCTACAACCACTGCCCGTATACGCCGCCCCACCGCTGGCAGGTCGATTTCCCGCGGCTCATGCTGCGCGCTCGCTCGGCGGAGGCGAGGCAGAAGGGCGTGACGCGTCAGGATCGCTTTCTCGGCAATACCGAACTCGTGGGCCGGCTGGGCAGCCTGACGGCGCCCCTGTCCAACTGGGCGACCTCGCTGCCGCCGCATCGCGCGATCATGGAGGCGGTGGTGGGCATCCACAGGGAGAGGCAGCTGCCCGCCTTCCATCGCGAAACGTTCTCCGCCTGGTTCGACCGGCGAAAGCCGGCGCCCTTCGCGCCGCGGGGGCGCGTGGCCCTCTTCGCCACCTGCTCTGTCGAGTTCAATGATCCGCTGACCGGCAAGGCCGCCGTGGGCGTGCTCGAGCGGAACCGCTTGAATGTCTCGCTGCCCGCGCAGCGCTGCTGCGGCATGCCGTACCTCGATGGCGGCGCGGTCAAGGAGGCCAAGGCTCTCATCGCCGCCAACGTGAAGACGCTGGCCGAGGAGGTGCGGCAGGGGCGCGACATCGTGGTGCCGGGTCCCACCTGCTCCTACATGTTGAAGCAGGAGTACCCCTGGCTCGACGGCTCCGAGGACGCCAATCTGGTCGCGAGCCACACGCGCGATCTCTTCGAGTACCTCGCGGGCCTGCACGCCGCCGGCCAGCTCGACACGCGCTTCCCGAATCCGCCCGCCAAGGTCGCCTACCAGCTCCCCTGCCATCTCAAGGCCCAGAACATGGGCACCAAGTCCGCCGACGTGCTCCGTCTCACCGGGGCCACCGTGGAGACCATCGAGAAGTGCTCGGCCGTGGATGGAACCTGGGGAATGAAGAAGGAGTACTTCGCGCTGTCCATGAAGCTGGCCCAGCCGCTCTTCACGGCCGTACGCGAAGCCCGCGCCGATCGCGTGGCCACCGACTGCCCGCTCGCCGCCCTCCAGATCAGGCAGGGCACCGGCGTGGAGGCCCGCCATCCGATCCGCATCCTCGCCGAGGCCTACGGACTCGAAGTTTGATTTTCGAGCTGAGACGCTGCCGACGAGCCGCAGGCGAGGAGAGCGGCGATCGAAATCACCGAGAAGGACCAGATCCAGTCCGTCCTCGATCGCTTCATGGGCATCGACGTGGGGCCCACTGTGGCCCCGACGGTGGCCGAGCTGCTCCGGGATCTCAGAGGCTGACGCACCAAGGCCGGAGGGGACTATGTCCCCTCCGGCCTGTGCGTGCGGTCGAAGTCCCCTACTTGCCCAGCACCACGAAGAGCAGATAGAAGACGACGGAGAGGATGAAGCCGAACCAGAGGGTGCCCTTGACGGTGGCGAGGGGCTTGGCGGCGCCTTTGCCCGGCGTGCCCGTGAGGGCATTGATCTCGACCAGGGCCATCACGATGAGGGTCAGGGCCCAGAATATCGCGCCCGAGCTGGGCATGGGCAGGGGCAGATGGCTGGCCGAGCCCATGAAGAAGAGCATGGGAATGGAGAAGGCGACATTGGTGCGTGAGGCGAGGCCGCCGCGCGCGCCGGCGGCGGCCGCGCCAGGGTTGGCGGGCTTACCGGCGGCCACGTCGATGGCGTTCTGAATCACGATCTTGTTCTTGGGCCAGATCACGAACCAGACATTGGCCCACATGATGGTGCCGAGAAGGCCGCCCACCAGGATGACCCATGTTTGCGGGTCGGGGAGGCCGCGCTTGCCCAGCCAGTAGTGCAGGAAGTAGATCCAGCCGCTGAGAAAGGTGAACATGGCGGCCCAGCGGAACCACCAAAGGGCGCGGGGCAGCAGCTTCTGCTGCGCGCCGCTGCGCACGGGGGCTTCCGTCTCGGCAAAGAAGGGCACCTGGACGAAATTGAAGTAGTAGAGCAAGCCGATCCAGGTGATGCCCGAGAGGAAGTGGATCCAGCGCAGCAGGAATAGCCAGCCTGATTCACTCAGCAATGACATCGTGCCCTCCTTGTTGTGGGGCAGGCGCTGCCGCTACTCGTCGTCCTTGTCGTCTCCCTCGTCGTCCTCCTCCCCGTCGTCGGCTTCGTCGTCGTCGACGAGGTCGTCCTCATCATCGAGCTCGTCGTCGGGTTCGTCCTCGTCGTCGTCGTCCTCGAGGTCGTCGAAGTCCTCATCGAAGTCTTCGTCGTCCTCGTCGTCATCATCTTCGGCCTCCGTCTCCTCGGTCTCCTCGTCCTCCCGCGCGTAGAGGGGATTTTCTTCGTCGTCGATCCATGGCCGATTGCCAAGCCACGCCATGATGAGGCACCTCCGGGCGGTTCCCGTCTTGACTTGCGAGACGGGAGTCGTTACTGTTGGACGTCGTTCGGCGGGATTATACATAGCAAATCGGTTTTCGTGTCAACGCGATTTTCGGCGGCGTAGCTCAGGTGGCAGAGCAGGGGTCTCATAAGCCCCGTGTCGGAGGTTCGAGTCCTCCCGCCGCCACCACTCGTTGAAGTTTTCCCACGCCTCCGCTAGACTGACCTTCCCGTGAGTGTCATTTTTTCCGAGCAAGGGAGAGCGCATGAGCGATGAGATCCTGGTCGAGCGTGAGGGCGGCATCGCCACCGTGGTGTTCAACCGGCCCAAGATGCGCAACGCGGTCAGCCTCGCCATGTGGGGGGAGATCGCGAACGTGACGGAGGGCCTCGCCAAGGACGACTCCGTGCGCGCCGTGGTGTACCGGGGGGCGGGGCGCGATGCCTTCGCCTCCGGCGCCGACATCTCCGAGTTCAAGGAGAACCGGAAGGACACGGAGACGGCCCTCGCGTACAACAAGAAGACGGAGGCCGCCTACTCCTCGATTCGCCTCTGCCCCAAGCCCACGGTGGCCATGGTCTTCGGCTACTGCATGGGGGGCGCCATGGCCCTGGCCATGGCCTGTGATCTGCGCTTCGCCGCGGAAGGCTCGAAGTTCGGCATCCCGGCGGCCCGCTTGAGCATCATCTACGGCCTCGATCCCGTGCATCAGCTCGTGGACCTGGTCGGCCCCGCCTACGCCAAAGACATCCTCTACTCGGCACGCACGCTGGAGGCCGCGGAGGCCTTCCGCATCGGCTTCATCCAGCGCCTCGTGCCCGCGGACGACCTCGAGGCGAACACGTACGACTACCTCCGCACCGTCGCCGACAATGCCCCGCTCTCCATACGCGGCACCAAGGCGCAGGTGCAGGCCATCTTCGAAGGCGTGGGCGAGGTCCACCGGAAGAAGCTCTTCGAGATGGGCATCGAGACCTTCACCAGCCACGATTACGCCGAGGGCACGCGCGCGTTCCAGGAGAAGCGGCGACCGAAGTTCACCGGTAGGTAGCGCCTGCGCATCGCCGGGCTCTCCTCCACGCCGCCGAACCCGCTGGAGGGGAGCGGGACCTTCGTCGGTACCGACGGTCTCCGCCGTGGCCTCAGGCGGCTCGGCCACACCCTCGAGCTTCGCCCCCTCCGCATCCGCACCGGCTTCCACACGCTGGACCGCTGGCTCTACAACGCCGGCGTCGCGCTCCACCCACCCGCCGACGTGGACCTCGTGTACGGCGTGGACCTGGACGGCTTCCTGTGGGCCCGGCGGCGGCGGCTGCCCTTCGTGGTCAGCCTCAAAGGCGTCATCGCCGACGAGCTCAAGAACGAGCGCGGCTGGGTGCGGATCTTGCTCACCGTGCAGGCTCGCTGGGAGCGACGTAATGTGCGACGGGCGGATCTCGTCCTCGTCCCCACGCGCTACTCGGAGGAGGTTGCGCGCCGCGTGTATGGTCTGGAGTCCTCCAAGGTGGCCGTGCTGCCCGAGCCCATCGACCTCGATGGCTGGGCGGCGCGCTTCGCCGCCGCGCGACCCCGCCCGCGGACGGGCGCCACCATCCTCTGCGTCGCGCGCATGTACCCGCGCAAGCGCATCGGCGATCTGCTCGAGGCGGCGGCGCTCCTTCGCCCGCGAGGGCAAGAGCTCTCCGTCCGTATCGTCGGCCAGGGCCCGGACTGGGAGATGGTGGTCCGGAGACACCGGGCCCTCGAGCTTGGCGAGACGGTGGCGCTCCTGGGCGACGTCTCGCCGGGACAGCTGGCCCAGGAATATGTGAGTGCCGATCTCTTCTGCCTGCCCTCGGTGCAGGAGAGCTTCGGCATCGTTTTCCTCGAAGCCATGGCCGCGGGGCTGGCCGTGGTCACCTGTCGGGCCGCCGCCATGCCCGAAGTCATCGAGGACGGGGTCACCGGTGTGCTGGTCCCGCCGCGCGATCCGGCCGCGCTGGCGGGAGCGCTCGAGGCGCTCCTTCGCGACCCCGCCCGCGCTCGCGCCATGGGCGAGGCCGGCCACCGCGCCGTGGCCGCCTATGGGATCGAACGGGTCGCGGGGCGGTTCCTGGACGCGGTAAGATCGGTAGTTGGAGGCATGAGATCCCGATGAGCCCGGGCCTGGTCTATGCAACGCGGAAGTTCACCTTCTCGGCGGCCCATCGCTACTGGCGGTCCGAATGGTCCGTCGAGGAGAACCGCCGCCTCTTCGGCAATCTCACCGTTCCCCACGGTCACAACTACGTTCTCGAGGTAACGGTGCGCGGGATGGTGGACCCGGAGACGGGCATGGTCATGGATCTGGCGGAGCTCAAGCGCGTGGTCGGCGACGCCGTCATCCTGCGCTTCGACCACGCCGACCTCAACGCCGATCCGCTCTTCAGCCAGGGCGCGATTCCCACCACGGAGAACCTCGTGCAGGCCATCTGGGACCTCCTGCTCCCCAAGCTCGGGCCGGAGCGTCTGGGGCGGCTGAGACTCTGGGAAGATCCCGTCTTCTACGTGGAGTACTTCGGCGCGTGAGCGCGCTCGAGCTCACGCGGCAGTACCACTTCAGCGCCGGTCACCGACTGGAGAGCCCCGCGCTCTCCCCCGAGGACAATGCCCGCCTCTACGGCCAGTGCTATCGCCAGCACGGGCACAACTACCTGGTCGAGGTGACGGTGCAGGGGCGGCGCGATCCCGTGACGGGCATGGCCGCCGATCTCGGCGCCCTCGACGCCGCCGTCAAGCGGCTGGTTCTCGATCGCGTGGACCACTACGATCTGTCGAGCGCCGTCCCCGCCCTCGAGGGGATCCCCACCACGGGCGAGAATCTCGCGCGCACCTTCTGGGACTGGATCGCTGCCGGCCTGCCCGCGGGAACCCTCCGGCGGGTGGCCGTGGTCGAGACCGACAACAACATCTTCGAATACCGCGGCTGAGCCGTGAGGGTGACCCGGATGGAAGAGCTGATCCGAGAACTGCTGAAGGAGATCGGCGAGGATCCCACGCGCGAGGGGCTCGAGCGCACGCCGGAGCGCGTGGCCAAGGCGTGGCGCTACTTCACCTCAGGGTACGAGCAGAACGTCGCCGATATCCTCAACGGCGCGCTCTTCACCGAAAACTACGACGAGATGGTGGTGGTCAAGGACATCGACTTCTATTCGATCTGTGTGCCGAGCAGGCAGATCGTGAACGCCGTGGGGGGCGCCAAGCCGGCCCGAAGCATCAAGGCGGGGGACCGACTGTGGACGCTCGATCAAGGCTTCCTCAAACAAACAACGGTGGCCGTCGTCACATCGCGCAAGGCCCGCCAGATCGTCGAGGTTTGCACGGATGGGGGGTCCGTCCGGCTCACTCCGGACCATCCTGTCATGACCAGGCATGGATGGCGGGAGGCGGGCGCTCTACGCCCGGGGACCGATGTCGAGTGGATCAATCCCCGCTCCATCGTCCGCCGCCCGTACGAGCCAAAGCCCGGCTACGCCTTGGGATATGTGCTGGGCGCGGTGGCGTCGGATGGAAGCATCCAGGACGGACGGAGAATCTGCCTGGTCGTCAAGGGCGCGGACTTTGCCGAGAAGTACCGGCAGATGCTGACAGCAGCCTTTCCGGGTATCGCGTCGAGGATCGAGCGCGTCCGGGTTCCCTCAGGGTACTTGCGCCGACAGATTCCCATGTTCAGAGTTCGCACGGTGTCGCGAGCGATTGCCGAAAAGCTGTGCCGCTGGCTCGACATTCCAGAGACTGGATCGCGCAGCAAGACGAAGCGCTTCCACTTTCCCTCGGTGGCGACTTCGTCTCGCGAAACGATGCAAGGCTTCCTCGACGGCTCCTGCGACGGCGATGGTTACGTGGCGGGGTCAGGGCGATTCATCATCAGCTCGAATCGTCGATTTCTTCTCGCTCTGGCCGAGTATCTGCAGACGCCCCTCGCGAGTACGGGAACGGATCAGGGCCGTGTCTACGTATCCCACCGGTGGGGAGAGAAGGGCTGGTACGGAAAGCATGGATTCCGACAAGACACCGGCTTCTACGTCCCTGAGGACAGCACCTACACGAAGGTTCTCAGCGTGCGACGTCTTCCCACAGGGAAGAAGCCCCATACGGTCTACAGCTTCACGTGCGAGCCCTATCCGACGTTCCTCGTCGGTGGCCACCTCACCCACAACTGTGAACATCACCTTCTGCCATTTTTTGGGAAGTGCCATATTGCCTACATGCCGTCGAACAAGATCGCGGGGCTCTCGAAGCTGCCGCGTCTCGTCGAGATGTTCAGTCGACGACTGCAGGTGCAGGAGCGGCTCACCACCCTGATCGCCCATACCCTGCAGGACGTGCTCCAGCCGCGCGGGGTGGCCGTGGTCGTGGAAGCCCTGCACATGTGCATGCTCATGCGCGGCGTCGAGAAACAGAACTCCAAGGCCGTCACCTCCGCCATGCTGGGCGCCTTTCGCGACCGGCCGGAGACGCGCGCGGAGTTCATGGAGCTGATCAAGTCGCGGAGCGGTCTCGTCATTTGAGCCGGCCAGAGGGGGCCGGTCTGGCGGGGCAGGTTGCCGTGGTCACCGGCGCCGGGCGGGGCATCGGTCGTGCCATCGCCCAGGCCTTTGCGCGCGAAGGAGCGGCGGTCGCGCTCTGCGCGAGGTCGGCGCCGGAGCTCGCCGCCGTGCAGCACGAGATCGAAGCGGCGGGGGGGAGGGCCGTGGTCAGATCGACCGACGTGAGCGATGAGACGGCCGTCGCCGCTCTCGTGAGCGAGACCCTGCGGTCTTTCGGCCGCATCGACTGCCTGGTGACGGCGGCGGGGCTCGCCGCGTTTGGTCCCGTCGCCGAAGCCAAGACCGCAGACTGGGACGAGACCATGGCCGTCAACCTGCGCGGGGTCTTTCTGTGCTGCCGCGCCGTGCTGCCCGCCATGATGGCCGCGCGCCGGGGCACCATCATTAACATCGGGTCGATCGTGACCGGCCGCACCCTGCCCGGCAGCGCCGCCTATACCGCGAGCAAGTATGGCCTCCTCGGCCTCTCGCGAGTGCTGGCCGAGGAGATGCGCCCCCATGGCGTCCGCGTGGGAGTGCTCTCGGCGGGGGCCACCGATACCTCGCTCTGGGATGCCGCGCCGAATCCTCCCGCCCGGGCCCGGATGGTCAGACCCGAGCAGGTCGCCCGAGCCGCGCTGCTCATGGCGACCCTGGAGCCGGGGGCTACCCTCGAGGAGATCACCCTCCTGCCGCAGGACGGCGTCCTCTGATGGGCCCCCGGGCGGCGGCGGGTCTGCTATACTTGCCCTGGATCGCCGGGCGATCGGACATCGAAGGGACTCGACCTCCAAGGAGGAGTGAATGATCTCGCTGACCGAAACAGCTGCGAAGAAGATTTCCGACCTGCGGCTCGAAGAGGGCAAGCCCGAGTGGGGCCTCAGGATCCGCGTGGTGGGTGGTGGGTGCTCCGGCATGTCCTATGAGCTCGGCTGGGACGACACGGCCGGGGCGGACGACAACGTCACCGAGGCCAACGGCGTCAAGGTCTACGTGGACAGCAAGAGCGCACCGTATCTGCAGGGCAGTGAGATCGACTACGTCGACAACAACATGCTGGGGGCGGGCTTCGCCATCAAGAACCCCAACGTGAAGTCGTCCTGCGGGTGCGGTTCGTCGCACCAGTTCTAGCGCAGACACGATGAAAAGGGCCCATCTGCGGCGTTGGCGCCGTCGCTCCTCCCTGCGGCGTACGACCACGTACGCCGCAGTCGTCGCTCCGTCGCCGCCTTGCATCTGGACCCTTTTGATCGGTCTGTAACACTGTTAGTGCCATGAAGGTCGCCGTCCGGTTCTTCGCCCGCTATCGCGAAGCGGCCGGACGCGATCATGTCGAGCTGGATCTTCCCGAGGGCGGTACGGTCGAATCGGCCTGGGAGGCGGTGGCGAGCCGCTTCCCGGTCCTCGAGCCGTACCGCCCTTTCACGTTGTTCGCCCTCGGAACCGACTACGTGCAGGCCAACCACCCCCTGCGCCCCGGCGATGAGGTCTGCCTCTTTCCCCCCGTGAGCGGCGGCGCGGCCGGCGATTGGGTCGAGGTCACGACCGCACCCCTGTCCGAGGAGCGCGTGGCCGCGGCCGTGGGTGACCCGGGGGCGGGCGGGATCGTGCTCTTCTCGGGCGTGGTCCGGGACGAGACGGGCGGCCGGCGTGTTAAGTATCTCGAGTACGAGGCGCACGCGCCCATGGCCGTGGCGAAGATGAGCGAGATCGCCGCCGCCGTTCGCGAGCGCTGGCCGGGCGTGCGCAAGGTCGCCCTCGTCCATCGGATCGGCCGGCTCGAGATCGGCGAGTCGAGCGTCATGATCGCCGTCGCCTCGCCGCACAGGGCCGAGGCCTTCGAGGCATGTCACTTCGCCATCGACACGCTCAAGACGACGGTGCCCGTGTGGAAGAAGGAGTACTTCGAGGACGGCGAGGTCTGGGTAGGTTTACAGGGAGAATGCAGTCACGGGCGACCGTAGCCTCGTAGAAATTGCTCGCGCCGCCATTCGCCGCGCCGGAATGCTCCGGGGCGGCGAAACTGTCTTGGCCGCCGTCTCGGGCGGCGCCGATTCCGTCGCCCTGGCCGACGTGCTCGTGAGCCTCGCGCGCGAGCTCGACGTGACCGTCCACCTCGTCCACGTCAACCACGGGCTCCGCCCCGAGG
The DNA here is from genome assembly GCA_036002485.1 of Candidatus Methylomirabilota bacterium. NCBI lineage: Bacteria > Methylomirabilota (SeqCode) > Candidatus Methylomirabilota bacterium. Next base: position 62,455 of record DASYTI010000251.1, read on the forward strand.
CCGATGCCGAGCAAGCCTCCGTGGAGCGCCTGGCCGCCGATCTGCGCGTGCCCTGCCACGTCGAGCGCGTCACCGTGCGTCGAGGGCCGCCCTGGGAAGGTCTCGAGGCCGAGGCCAGGCGCGCTCGATACGGCGCCTTCCGGGTCGTGGCCCAGCGTGTGAGCGTCCAGCGCATCGCCACCGCGCATACCGCCGACGACCAGGCGGAGACGGTGCTCATGCGACTCCTCGAGGGCGCGGGCCCGCGCGGGCTGGCCGGGATCGCGCCGGTCCGCGGCCTCTTGATCCGGCCGCTGCTCGAGGCGCGCCGGGCCGACATCGAGGCCCACCTCCGGGCGCGCGGCCTGCCCTGGAGGGAGGATGCGAGCAATCGAGATCCGCGCTTTCTGCGCAATCGCATCCGCCACGACGTGCTCCCCTTCCTCGAGCGCTCGGTGGATCCCGGCATCGCGGCCGGGCTCGCCCGCTCGGCGGCCCTCGTGCGCGCCCTCGTCGACGACCTCGAGGGCGCGGGCGCGCGCGAGCTTTCCCGCCTGGGCCGTCGCGGCGGCGCCGGCTGGGTCTTTGCCATCGCCGATCTGCGGGCTCTCCCGCACGAGATCGCCGCGGAGACGCTGCGCGCGGCCGCCTTGAGCCTCGGGCATTCCGGGGCCATGCGCGGCGCCGCCCACCGCGCGCTCCGGCGCCTCCTGGCTCCGAACGTCCCGCGCGGTCTCGTCAGCGGCGGCGGTCTCGTCATCGAGAAGAGCGGGAAGTGGCTCCGGGTGGGACGCGGCCGCCTGCCCGATCTCGAGCCGCGCGATTTCCTCGTGCCGGGTGCCCTGTCGCTGCCCGAGATCGGCGCGTCACTGGAGGCGCGATGCTTCGAGGCCGGCGCCGGCTATGTCGTACCTCGCGCGGCGAGCACGGTCGTCTTTGACGCGGACCGGATCCCCTCGCGCCTCACCGTGCGGGCCCGGCGACGAGGCGATCGCTTCCTGCCCTGGGGCGGCGGCGCCCAGGAGCGTCGGCTCAAGTCCTTCCTGATCGATGCCGGCGTGCCGCGCTGGGAGCGGGCGCGGGTGCCGCTCCTCGAGGCAGACGGCGACCTCATCTGGGTCGCTGGACTCCGCCGAGGCCAGGCGGCGCCCGTGGGATCGGACACGAGGCGTATCCTCGAGGTGACACTCTCCGTGCCTCTGGTGGTCGCCCCGCCCGGGAGGTAAGATGGCCCGCCAGGAGGACACCATGCGTCCGTTGCGATATCGGCTGTGCTCGATGATGTTGCTGGCCACCGCGCTTGTCTGGGCGCCCGTGCCTGCGCACGCACAATCGGCCCCGCCCCCCGCCGCCGCGCCTGATGCCAAGGCCATCCTCCAGATCCTCGAGAACGCCTTCGTCTCGGTGGCCGACCGTGCCACCCCGTCCGTCGTCAATGTCAGCGTCAAGGCCAAGAAGTCCGCGGCGGCCGAGGGCGCGCCATCGCCGGAGACGGAGCAGCGCTTCCGCGAGTTCTTCGGGCCGGAGTTCTACGAGCGATTCTTCAAGCGTCGCGGGCCGCGGCAGGAGCCCGAACGCGCGGCGGGCTCCGGCGTCATCGTGGACGGGCGCGGTTACATCCTCACCAATCATCACGTGATCGAGAACGCCGACGAGATCGAAGTGCGGCTCTCCGACGATCGCAAGTTCCCTGCCAAGCTCGTGGGGCGCGACTCGAAGACGGACCTGGCCGTGCTGAAGATCGAGCCGACGGGCACGGCCCTGCCCGTGGCGGCCCTCGGCGATTCGGACAAGCTCAAGATCGGCCAGTGGGCCATTGCCATCGGCAATCCCTTCGGCCTCGATCGCACGGTCACCGTCGGCATCATCTCCGCCACCGGACGCACCCACGTGGGGGTGGCCACCTACGAAGCGTTCATTCAGACCGACGCCTCGATCAATCCGGGCAATTCCGGCGGTCCGCTCCTCAATCTCGACGGGCGCGTGATCGGCATCAATACCGCCATCGTGTCCACCGGACAGGGGATAGGCTTCTCCATCCCCATCAACATGGCCCGCGAAGTGATGAACCAGCTCATCGACAAGGGCCGGGTGGTGCGAGGCTGGCTCGGAATCTCCATCCAGGACCTCTCTCCCGATCTGGCCGCGGGCTTCGGGGTGCCCGGCACGGGCGGCGTGCTCGTGGCCGACGTGATGAAGGACAGCCCCGCGGAGGCCGGCGGTCTCAAAGCGGGAGACATCATCGTGGAGCTGGCCGGCTCGCCCATCAAGGAGACCACGGACCTGCAGAAGCGCGTGGCGGCCATTGCGCCGGGGCGGCCCGCCGCCCTCACCGTGCTCCGCGATCGCCAGCCGACCAAGCTCAGCATCAAGATCGGCGAGCAGCCGACCGACGAGACCGTGGTGGCCGCGGTGCCGAAAGGCGCGGGGCTCGGGCTCTCCGTGGAGCCGCTGACTCCGGACCTCGCCCGGACCTACGGTCTCACGGGCCGCTCGGGGGTGGTGGTCACCGATGTCGCCGAGGGCAGCGCCGCCGCGGCGGCGGGCATCCGCGGCGGCGATCTGATCCTCGAGATCAATCGACGCGCCGTCGGCTCGGTCGAAGAGTTCCGGAAGATCGTGGGCAGCCTCAAGCCGGGCGATTCTGTGCCCGTGCAGCTCCAGCGCGGCGGGGGCGGCGGCCGCGAGTACGTGGTCCTCAAGGCGCCCGAGAAACCCTGAGCGGGCCAGACGAGGCGTACTGATGGTCGTGTCCGACCCCACCCGTCCGAAGCCTGTCGTGCTCATCATCGATGACGAGCCCGGTGTGCGCGAATCGCTCCGCGTCCTCCTCGAAGAGGTCTACGAGGTCATCGAAGCGGAGGCGGGGACCAAGGGCGTCGAGGTCCTTCACTCGCGCCGCGTCGATGTCGTCCTCCTCGACGTCTGCATGCCGGGCCCCCCGGGTCCGACCTTCCTCCCCCAGATCCTCGCTCTGGACGATGCCGTGGCCGTGATCATCATCACCGCCGTCAAGGACGTGCGCACGGCGGTGGAGGCGATCAAGGGCGGGGCCTACGACTACGTCACCAAGCCCTTCGACGTGGACGAGATGCTGGCCCTGGTGGGCCAGGCGGCCTCCCAGCGGGTCCTCGAGCGCGAAGTGCGCTACCTTCGCGCCGAGCTCGACCGCGCCCACGGCTTCGACGCGCTCATCGGGCGCCATCCGAGCATGGTCAGGCTCTACGAGCTCATCTCGCAGGTCGCCCAGACGCCGGCCACCGTGCTCATCGGCGCGGAGAGCGGAACCGGCAAGGAGCTGGTGGCCCGCGCCATTCACCGCCAGAGCCCGCGGCGCGACCAGCCCTTCGTGGCCGTCAACCTCGCGGCCATCCCGGACACGCTCGTCGAGTCCGAGCTCTTCGGCCACGAGAAGGGCGCGTTCACGGGCGCCCACTCGCGCAAGCTCGGCAAGTTCGAGCTGGCGCACGGCGGCACCATCTTCCTCGACGAGGTCGGATCGATGCGGGTGGACCTGCAGGCCAAGCTCCTGCGCGTGCTCCAGGAGCGGGAGATCGAGCGCCTGGGGGGTGCCCGGCCCTTGCCCGTCGACGTGCGGGTGATCGCCGCTACCAATGTCGACCTCCGCCAGGCCGTGCGGGCCCGCACCTTCCGCGAAGACCTCTTCTACCGCCTCAACGTGGTGCCCCTCACCATTCCTCCCCTCCGCACACGCAAGGAGGACATCCCGAGCCTCGTCGAGCACTTCCTGAGGAAGTACTCGCGCGAGTTCAAGAAGGACGTGCGCGGCATCTCGCGGGGCGCCCTGCCCGCCCTCATGGCCTATGACTGGCCCGGCAATGTGCGCGAGCTCGAGAACATCATCGAGCGGAGCGTGGCCCTGGCCACGCGCCCCGTGGTCCGGCTCGATGACCTGCCCGTGGACCTGGCCATCCACGAAGTCGGTCAGCGCGCGGGCGACGTGGGAAGTGAGCCGCTCCCGCTCCGCGAGGCGCGAGACCGATTCGAGCAAGCCTATTTTCTTCGCGCCCTCGAGCGGGAGAACTGGAACCAGAGCCGCGCCGCGCGCTGCCTGGGCATACACCGCAATACGCTCATCGCCCGAATGGCGGCATGGGGCATCCGGCGCGTCGAAGAAGCCAAGGACCTGCCCGACGCCGCCGCGGGCGAGGGGACCTAGGCGGCTGAAAAAGGCCCATCTGCTTCGTTGGCGCCCTCGGCCGCACGCTCAACGTACGTGGCATTTCGGGCTGAGGGGCGGAGCCACGAGGCGAGGGCTGAGTGAGAATTACGGGCCAAGTGCCACCACCTCCCGGTCACTTTACTGCCCGACCAAGAGTAAGTGCCAGTACCTCATGGTCGGTCGTCGAAGGGTCGGCGAGGGATGGCATACGAGATCTCAGCGAGCAGAGGTTGGTCGTCGGGAGCGCGCCGCCGAAGGGCATAGCAGCGCAACCGTTCGGCTTCCA
>DASYTI010000252.1 GCA_036002485.1 Candidatus Methylomirabilota bacterium
AGAAAAGCACGCGGTGGACGTGGCGATCATCGACGTGCCGTGGAACGGCTTCTCGCAATCGGTGCAGATCGGCCGGCTGGCCGAGGCGTGCGAGATCAACATCGCGCCCCACAACTACTACAGCCACCTGGCCGACCTTCACTCGCTGCATCTCTGCGCCGTGCTGCCCAACGTGCGCATCATGGAGATCGACATCGACGACGTGCCGTGGAAGGGCGCGCTGGTGACGAAGCCGCCGGAGATCCGTGACGGCCACATCTGGCTCACCGACGCTCCCGGCTGGGGCGCCGACGTCAACGAGAAGGTGCTGGCCGAGCACCCATGGCCGCGCCCCGGCGAGGCCGCGCCCCGGTTATTCTATGGCATGGACCCCACGCAGATGACCGCGCGCCCGTAGGGAGGGCCGAGGTGCGGCAGCATATCCCCTGGCTGCTGGCCGAGCAAAGCCGCATTCGACGGGCTAGGTGGTTCAATTGAGCGAGAATCACGCGATGGAGCGGCGCACCTTCATGGCGCTGGTCTCGGGCGGTCTCCTCGCCGTCCCGCGGACCGGTGAGGCGCAGCCGGCGGGGAAGGTTACGCGAATAGGCTTTCTGTCGCCGAGCTCTCCTTCTAATGTACGAAACCCGCTTCGTCTCGATGCCCTCCGGCAAGGCCTGAATGAGCTAGGCTATGTGGAAGGTCAGAACATCGCGATTGAGTCCCGATGGGCGGAGGGAAAGTACGACCAGCTTCCGGGCCTCGCGGCCGACTTGGTCAGCCTGAAGGTGGATGTCATAGTCACGTATACCGCGCCGGCGATCCAGGCTGTAAAACAAGCGACGAGGACGATTCCCATTGTCATGGGAGGCGTCATTGATCCTGTGGCGACTGGCCTTGTCGCTAGCCTCGCGCGGCCAGGAGGAAACATTACCGGGCTCTCCTTAATGGCGGCCGAGCCGGTTGCCAAGCAGTTGGAGATCCTCAAGGAGGCGGTTCCCAAGGTCTCCCGAGTGGCCGTGCTCGGGAACCCTTCCAACGTAGGCACCGCACCACAATTGCAATATGCGCAGGATGCGGCCCGCGCATTGGGGATGCGGCTTCAACACCTGGAGGTGCGCAGTCCCGTCGAGATCGACGGCGCCTTCACGGCGATGACCAGAGACAGGGCCGGCGCGGTCATCGTGCTGGTGGACGCAATGTTCGAAGAGCACAGAACACGAATCGTAGACCTCGCGACAAGGCGCCATAGGCGATCTCATTCGTCTCGGAGTTGCCGTAATCGTCGGCGACGGCACACGAGTGATCCGTGCGATACAGAGCGCCACGAGGACGATTCCGATCGTCATGATCGCGGCCGCCGATCCGGTTCGAAGCGGATTGGTCGCGAGCTGGGCCCACCCGGGCGGGAACACCACCGGCCTGGCCAATATAGCTCCTGAACTCGCCGGGAAGCGGCTGGAGTTGCTCAAAGAAATTATCCCAGCGCTCTCCCCCGTCGCCGTGCTCTGGAATCCTGGAGACGCCTCTGCCACTCTCTCCTTCAAAGAGACTCAGGCGGCGGCTCGGGCATTGGGAGTACAGCTGCTCTCTCTCGAAGCGCGAGGGCCAAACGACTTCGCCCGGGCGTTCGAGGGCGCTGTCAGAGGGCAGGCCAGGGCATTGACCGTGTTGTCGGATGCCCTCATGTTCAATTACCGGACGAGGATCGTGGAGCTTGCGATTGAGAGGCGGCTACCTGCGGTGCATACGCATCGGGGTTGGGCCGAGGCCGGTGCCCTCCTGTCCTATGGGCCAGACTTTGCCGATCTATGGCGACGTGCCGCTGGCTATGTGGACAAGATCCTCAAAGGGGCGAAGCCGGGCGATCTGCCCGTCGAGCAGCCGACTAAGTTTGATTTGGTGATCAACCTCAAGACTGCCAAGGCGCTCGGGCTGACGATCCCCCAATCGCTGCTGGGGCGGGCGGATGAGGTGATCCAATAGCCGACCGCCGCGCCCGCCTCATGTTCGTCACGCTTACTTGCACTCGGCTCGATCGGTCCCTGTCGCCCGTGCTCGAGGTGCTCCACGAGTGGCTGGGCTCCTGGTCGGGCATTGGCGTGATCGAGCGTGGCATGGCCCGGCAGGGCTACGACCTTCAGCTCACCCGCTATGCCAACGAGGGCTGGCGGGCCACGTTCTACCTCACGGGCCGCGAGCACTCCATGACGCAGGCGACGGGCTCAGCCTGGGAGCCGACCCCCTGGCGCGCCGTGCAAGGTGCCGCGTGGGAGGCGCTGAAGAAGCTCTAGGCGGAGCCAGTGGCCTGAACCAGCCCATGTCACCGCGCGCAAGGATGGTCCGCTTCGAGCGCCGGCTTCGCCGGCGCAATCTGCTCGGGGGGCAGGCTTCGGAAGGGGGCGGAGCCCCCCCCCGAGTTACCTAGTACCCGCGCCCCCAGTACTCGTAAAACCGCTGGATGTTGCCGGGTAGATAGGCGTCGTAGTTTGCCCACTTCTCGTACTTCGGCAGCTTGATCTCCTTCATCGCGGTGTCGAAGCACTTGCCCGCGAGGAGTTCCTTCCCAGTTTTATTGACTTGCCTCGCTCCCGGCCCTAGCATTCTCCGGGAGAGGATTCCATGGCCTACGACTACAAGCGCTACTTCGGCGAGATCGATGTCCTGCGAGACATCACCACCATGCCCGGGGAGGCGAAGTGGCGAACGGCCGCGCCCCCGCGGGAGGGCGAGCGTCACCAGATCGTTCTGTACCTCGGCTGCAATGTCTTCCGGACGTCCCACATGATCCGGACCATCACGGCCATCTTCGACCGACTGGGCCTCGACTACATTTCCGTCGGGGGGCCGACGTACTGCTGCGGCATCGTGCACCATCAGCAGGGCGACGCGGCGGCCGCCGGAGGTATGGCGGACAACACCATCAAGCTCTTCGAGCGCTATCAGCCCGAAGAGGTCGTGATGTGGTGCCCCTCCTGCATTTACTTCTACGATGAGGTCCGGCATGCCACGCTGCCTTTCAAGGTCAGCCATGCCGCGGAGTTCCTCGTCTCGAAGCTGCCGGAGATCCCGCTCAGCCAGCGCGTGAGCTCGACGGTGGCCCTCCACTACCACAATGTGAGCGAACCCCGGCGGCGCGAAGGGCTCGCGGGGCGTCAGCTCCTCGAAGCCGTTCCCGGGCTTCGCTACGTGGAGGTCGAACCCACGCCACGCTTTGGCCGGAGCTGCACGCCCGCCGTCCAGGAGCAGCTCGGACTCGACGTGTGGAACGGCTTGGCGCGCGATGAGATCGAGCGAGCCCGCGCGGCGGGCGCCGACACCCTCGCCACGATCTATCACGGCTGTCAGCGCTACCTGTGTGTCTTCGAGGCGGAGCGTCCTATCACCGTCGAGCACTACCTCACGGTCTTCGGCCGCGGCCTCGGCCTGGAGTTCGAGGACAGGTTCAAGAAGTTCCGCCTGTGGCAGGATCCGGAGCGCGTCCTCGCCGAGACCACGCCCTGCCAGCGCGCGAACAATGTCGACGCCGCGCGGGCCCGCGCGGTCGTGATGGAGAACTTCGGCCCGCTCCCGTCATCTCCCGATGTGGAGACCTCGCCCCCTTCCTAGCCGAGGGCCTGTCGGAGTAATGGGCGGCAGACGGTTGAGGCAGAGGATGCGCAACTGCTGGTCCGCTTCGAGCGCCGGCTTTGCCGGCGCAGCCCTTCTGGGGGAGGTTCGGAAGGGGGGCGAAGCCCCCCTCCGAGTCTCATAGCCGTGCCGGCCGCCGCGCAGATCGGAGTCATCGGTGAAGGCGTGTGCTCCAGGCGCACGGCGGCCCTTGCCCGGCGCGTGGGCGCCGCCATCGCGCGAGCCGGCGCGCGGCTTCTCTGCGGCGGGCGCGGGGGCGTGATGGAAGCGGCCTCGCGCGGGGCCGCCGACGCTGGCGGCCTCGTGGTCGGCATCTTGCCCGGCTTCAGCCGCCGGGACGCCAACCGCTGGGTGACGGTGCCCATCGTCACCGGGATGGACCAGGCGCGGAACGTGATCCTCGTGCGCTCGTGTGATGCCCTCATCGCCGTCGGCGGCATGTACGGCACCCTGTCCGAGATTGCCCTGGCCATCAAGCTGGGCAAGCCCGTCGTTGGCCTCGGCACATGGCGATTGCGCCAGCCCGAAGGCCGGCGCGTGCCCATCATCCGCGCGAAGACGCCGGAAGACGCGGTGGCGCGCGCGATCCGCGCGGCAAAGACCGCGCGCGGCGCCCGCACCTGGCTCTCCTAGACGCCTGCCTTTTCCCCGCGGGAACCGCCCCGCCCCCTCACCCCTGCCCTCTCCCCCTCACGGGGGAGAGGGTTCCTAAAGTTTCATCCCTCTCCCCTCCTTGAGGGGGGAGAGGGCAGGGTGAGGGAGGTGGGTTCGTTTCACTGTCCTGTCGTTGACGCTCTTCGAAGGCGCGTGCTAGCCTCCCTCGCGTGATCCCCGTCGCCATCGAGGCGGTCGCGAAGCGCTTTGGGCAGGTGGAGGCGCTCCGCGGAGTTTCGCTCGGGCTCGGCGCGGGCAAGCTCACCGCCATCCTGGGACCGTCCGGCTGCGGGAAGACCACGCTGCTCCGGTCCATCGCGGGCTTCGTCGGCGTCGATGCGGGCCGCATCCTCTTTGGCCGCGACGACGTCACCGCCCTGCCGCCCCAGGCGCGCGGGACGGCCATGGTCTTCCAGAACTATGCGCTCTGGCCCCACATGAGCGTCTTCGACAACGTCGCCTACGGTCTCCGGCGCAAGCGCCTCCCGTGGGCCGAGGTCCTGACCAAGGTCATGGCCGCCCTCGACCTCGTGGAGATCGGCGACGCCGCCGGGATTGCGCGGCGGAAGCCCACGGCCCTCTCGGGCGGCCAGCAGCAGCGCGTGGCCCTGGCCCGCGCCCTCGTGGTGGAGCCTCGCGTGCTACTCCTCGACGAGCCACTCTCCAATCTGGACGCCAAGGTCCGCCAGCGGCTTCGCGTCGAGGTCCGCCGGCTCCAGCGCCGCATCGGCACCACCATGATCTATGTCACTCACGATCAGGAGGAGGCGCTCGCCATCGCCGACCGCGTGGTCTTGATGAACGCGGGCACGGTCGTGCAGGAGGGCGCCCCCGAGGAGATCTATCTCGAGCCCGCGAGCGCCTTTGCCGCGGATTTCCTCGGGGTGTCCAACCGGCTCGAGGCCTTCGCGGAAGCTGGCGTGGTGCGCGTGGGCGATCAGACACTGCCCTACGCCGGACCGCTCAGCGGGCCCGTGCTCGTGATCGTGCGCTCGTCCGATCTCTCCCTCGTTGCCGTGCCCGACCTCGGCGCCGTCACCACCCTCAAGGGACTTCTCGAGGAGAGCCTCTTCCTGGGCGCGCACTATCGTCACTATGTACGGGTGGGCGATGCCGTCGTGCTGGTGGACGGCCCCGCTCCTGCCAAGCCTGGCCCTGTCGAGATCAAGGTTCCCGCGGGGCGGCTCAGAGTCTTCCCGCGATCCGATCATTCCTGAAAGGAGACCACTCATGCTGGTCCAGATCATGGCTATCGCCGCCGCCCTCGCCCTGGCCGCGCCCGTGGCCGCGCAAACACGGCTCAATGTCGCCATCGCCGCCGATGTCAATGTCGTCGAGGTCCACAAGACCCTGCTCGGTCCCGGCTTCAAGGCCATGGAGCCCGCCGTCGACCTCAATGTGGTCGGCACGGGCACGGGCGAGCCGGCCAGCCGCGCCATCTATACCAAGATCAAAGCGCAGGCCGATGCGGGCCGGAAGCCCTGGGATCTCGACGTGGCCCTCGTGAGCATGTCCGTGGCCTCCCAGATGGTGAAGGAGGGCTTGCTTCACCGCTTCGTGCCCCAGATGAAGAACGCCGCCCTCGTCAAGGGCGCGGAGGTCAAGGAAGCCTTCGGCGTCAACGTGGACGGCTATGTGGTGCCCATGTTCCACAACCAGATCGCCATCGCCTATCACCCCTCGAAGGTGGCGGCGCCGCCCAAGACCTTCGACGAGCTGGCCGCGTGGGTCAAGGCCAACCCGGGCCGCTTCGGCTACAACGGCATCAAGGGCGGCGTCTCCGGCGTCGGCTTCACCATGGGCTGGGTGTACTGGAAGACGGGGCTCTATCAGCAGCTCACCCAGGGGCCGGTGGACAAGGGCAAGGACGGCGCCATCCGCGAGGCGATCACCGCGCTGCGCGACTTCAACAAGAACGCCGTGATCACCAACGGCAACGCGGGGACGCTGGATGCGCTCAACCGTGGCGAGATCTGGATGGGCGTGGTGTGGATCGATCAGCTCGTGGCCTGGAAGAACGAGGGGCGGATGGATCAGGCGGTGACGCCGTCGCTGCCCGCGCCCGGCCTCCCCATCTATCCGCTCTATCTGGTGGTGCCCCGCGAGGCGGCCAGCCGTGACGTGGCCGCGCGCTACATCGACTACATCGCCAATCCGGAAGTCCAGGCGCGCGCCATCGTCGAGCGCTTCGGCTGGTACCCCGGCGTGGATCCCGACCGGGTGCTGCCCCTCATCAGTGCCAAGAGCCGCGAGCTACTCTTCAAGGGCGTGTCCGCCCAGGATCTCGCACGCTACTCGCGCCAGATGCCGCTCAAGGAGTATCACGACATGATCACCCTGGCCTACGAGGAGCTCGTCCGATAACCACGCGCGAGCGCCTGGGCTGGGCCCTCGCCTGCGCGCCGCCCCTGGCCATTCTGGCGTTCGTGTTCCTGTGGCCCGTGGGCGTGTCGCTCGTGGCCAGCCTCTCGCGTGACGGGCAGTGGAGCCTCGCGAACTACGAGCGCGTGTGGCGGCTCTACGCGCGCGACGTGCTCTACACGGTGGGCGTGGCCGCGGCCGGCTCCGCCCTGACCTTTGCCGCGGCCATTCCTCTCTGCGGCTGGCTGCGCGCGCGGGCCTTCGGGCCCGTGGAGTTCCTCCTCAAGGTCCCTCTCTTCGTGCCCTTCGTGGTCGTGGGCCATGCCCTCCGCGTGGTGTGGAGCCCGTATGTCCCTGGCTTCGCGGCCTCCTGGCTCGGCATCGCGGTGGCCCTGGCCTGGAAACACCTGGGACTGGCCGCGCTCTTGCTGCTGGGAGCATTTCGCGGCGTGGACGAGAACTACCTCGAGGCGGCGCGCCAGCTCGGGAGCGGTACCGGGCGCGTCACGCGCGACATCCTCGTGCCCATGGCGGCGCCGACCCTGGCCGTGAGCGCCGTGCTGATCTTTTCGTCCATGCTTGCCTCGTTCTCGATTCCCCTCATGCTCGGGCGGGGGAGCGGGGCGCAGATGCTCATGATCGATGTCTACTACCGCTTCGGCCAGCACGGCGACTTCGAGACGGCCTCGGCCCTGGGCGTGGTCTCCTATCTCCTTGCCATGGGCGCGGCGCTGGTCTATGTCAGACGGCTCACCCGCTAGG
>DASYTI010000253.1 GCA_036002485.1 Candidatus Methylomirabilota bacterium
CGGCGCCAGGACTCGGGGACATCGGGTTGAGGCGCGACCGCACACGCGCCCACGACCTCCAGGGAGCTTCGAGGCGATGGCCGCGGCGTTTCGGGGCGAAGGCGGCGACCATCGTCCTCGGTGGAATCGCCGCCATCGTGATCGCCGCCTCGGTCCTGGTGATCTTCTTCTGGCCGTCTCGGGTGCCGCCGCGGGTTTCGCCTCCCGAACCCGAGGCCAGCGCGCCGCGCCCGGTCGCTCGGCCTGCCGAGCCTGCCCCGCCTCAGGCGCCCGTGGCGCCGACAAGCCCTCCGCGCCCGGTCGCCCAGTCCCCCGAGCCACCTGCCGGCCGTAGCGCCGCCGAGGGACTCCGCAAGCAGGTCCTGGCCGCGCGCGACGAGGCCGCACGCGCGGATACGGACCGTCTGGCACCCTCGGAGTTCGCGGCCGCCGCGCAGAAAATGCGTGAGGGCGACGCCGCACTGGGCCAGCAGGACATGGCGGGGGCGCAGCAGCGATACCGTGAAGCCCTGGAGGCATATGGTCTCGCGAAGGCGGAGGCGAACCGGACCGCGGCCCTGACGAGAACACTGATAGAGACCCGCGTGGTCGCGAGCCAGGCCGCGGAGGCCCGTCGGGCCGCCGAGCTGGTCGATGCGCCTGGGCGGGCGCCCGCCCTCTGGGCCAAGGCCAGTTCCGCCCAGGGCCAGGCCGAGGAGGCCCTCAAGCAGGGAGAGTTCAGTCGGGCCCAGGCTCTCTTTGTCGAAGCGGAAAAGGCGTTTCGCGCGGCGCAGACGGCGGCGGAGGGAAAGGATCGCCGCCGCTGACCGGGCCGCGGCAGAGAAGGCAGGGGCAGACCGCACACGTTCGCGATCAGCCGAGATGAGAACCCACGCCCCGTGGAGAAGGGCGCGTGGCGGCCCAGCCGGCAATCTTCTCGCGAGCGGATTGATACCCGATCTCGACAATTCTGTCGAGCGACCGCCAGTCGCCTAGCTCGAACTGCTCGAGAGGCAGGTGGAGATAAAGATCAACGCTTTGCTTGACGGACTCCAGGCGGTAGATGCCGTTCACGGTGACCGCGCGCGAGAGGATCCCGAATATATTCGGGATGCGAGGCTTCCGCGCGAAGGGGTTCAGCCGCGCCCACAGCAACGGCCAGCCTGACAAGTAGTCCTGGTACGTCATGTCCGTTCTCAGGTCTTGCCGCACGGTGACGTCGACACCGATGATCGTGCCCACGCCCTGGCGCCTCATGACATCGGCGGGAAGGAGGTTGAGGAGGCCCCCATCGACCAGCAGGTCGCCATCGGCCGGGATGGGCGGGTAGTATCCGGGCAGACTGGCCGTGGCGAGCAGCCACTTGTACAACGGCCCGTCTTCATGCACGAGGCCCTCGGCGCGCGTGAGGTTCGTCGATACGCAGAAGTACTTGACCCAGAGGTCTTCGATCTGGGTGTCGGCGGCGAGCATCTTCACGACGGCAGCGGCGCGGCGTCCGTTCAGCAGGGATACGACGGGCGGTGTGTAGTCCATCAGCGGCTGGACTCCCATCTTGACGAATCCTCGCCGGCTGAGATCGAGCATCGCGCGAGAATCGTGTCCCAGCGCGTACAGACCGGCGATGATCCCTCCCATGCTCGTACCGCCCACCACGTCGATGGGGACGGCGAGCTCTTCCAAGGCCCGGACGACACCGATGTGGGCAAGGCCGCGGGCGCCGCCTCCGCTCAGGACGAGCCCGATGGAGCGCCCCGTCAAGCGTCGGGCGAGGTGGCGCATGTCAGCGTCCGATCCATGGCGAACGTGATGATGGGTGGTGACGCGACGCTTGGCCAGCCACCCCCGGGTGCCGGTGGGCTGGGTAGTCCCGTGCGGGTGTACCAGTACCAGCTCCGTGGCCGCGCCGGTCAGACCGGAGCCGAGCCCGTCGATCTCGAAACGACTCAAGACGGGCGGCGATTCAGCACGGCCCACGAGCAGAATGCGATCCGCTTGACGAAGGCATCGGGCCGCCCATGGCGATGGCCAGGCGTCAGGCTCATACACGACAAACGTGTGACGTCCTTCCTGCTCGCTGAGCCAGGCGATGATCCGGCTGTTCTCCTCATGATCTGGAGGAAGTCGGGCCACACCTCTCCCGAGACCGTCGTCCACCAATTGACGGTGGACGTGCAACGCGGTCCCCATCGTTCCCAGCGCCGCCACGAGGTACCGCGCCACCTCTGTCAGCGGCGCGCCCTCACCCGCGGGAACCAGGACAATCGTGGACGGCTCCGTCTCGAAGCGCGGCGAGCGGACCATCTGCTGGAAACGCAGGACGATCAGGCCGGCGAGCTGCATCATCGTTTTCGGATGCCTTTCAACGAGATGATCGAATGCCGCCTTCGAGAACTTCACCAGCGCGCAGTCGCGGATCGCCCGAACGGTCGCCGACCGCGGCTCGCCGGTCAGAATGGCCATTTCCCCCACCGTCTCGCCCGGACCTATCTCGTTGATGACGTTTTCATCCTTCTCTGGGCGGCGGGCCACGATGCGCAGGCGTCCATTCAGGAGAATGTACAGAGCGTCACCGGCCTCTCCCTCGCGCATGAGAGTCCCGCCGCCGGAGAGATAGACGTACTCGAGCTCCGTGGCGATCGCCGTGAGAGCGGACTCATCCAGTTCGCGCAAGAGCGACGTTGACGAAAGAAAGGCTATGAGCTCGGGAGTGGGAGCGCGGCGCATCAAGGAACGTCCGCGCGCTTCAGGGATTGGCGCGCGAAGTGAAAGGAGAACACGCCTCTAGCCCTGATTATGTGCGAACACCAGACCCCCTCACCCTGCCCTCTCCCCCAGTGGGGGAGAGGGATCCGAATGAGAAGAGAGCGCGGCCACGTCGCCGATCATGGCAGATCGCCGAGCACGAGTCAAAAGAGGCAGGCCAGCTCTCCGGCGAACCGCGGCAGAAGACGCTCGCGAAGGAGCCGGCTCAGCTCCCGCAGCGCCCGATCGTGTACTCCTCCTCGGGGCTCCCGGCCTCCGAGGCCACGAGCCAGCCCCCGTCGGAAGCCAGGATCACGATCACGCCATAGGCATTGAGCCCGCGCCCGGCCGCGTGGCGCCCGGCGGCCAGCCATACTTCCTCGAGCCGGTCGACGCGGGCGGGGTTGAGCGCGTCGACGCGGGGTCGCGCCTGCGGGAGGAGGCGCACCAGGTGAATGTGGAGCTGGTCCTGGGTGCGGAGACCCGGCGGGTTCACCACGAGGGCGATCGCCCGGTCGTCCCCGATGCGCGCGCGGGCCGCCTCCCATCCGAAGCGCCAGAGACCATCCGCCCGACGCCAATCCTCGATTCCGGAGACGGGATAGCGCGGCATGGCCAGCCCGTGAACGAAACCGGCCGGGCACCCGCACATCTTGATGTCGCGAATGGCCACGAACTCCTGGCTCTGGGCCCACACCTCCGTGGTGCGCGTGCACGGGTACTCGAGGTCGCATGTTCCCGCCTGAGGCCAGCGGCACCGGGCGCAGTAGCGGGGCTCCGCCGGATCGAGACATTCCTCGACGATCAGGCGGAGGGCATCGCGCGAGGAGTCGGCAGACGCGCAGCCCGCGGTCACGAGGAGGACGAAGAGGGCGAGAGCGCGTCGCACGGCGCATCAAGATTAGCAGAGTCCGCCATCACGCGGGGCTCCACCGGCCGAGCACGACACCGAGGCCGGTGCTATCCTGAACCTCGCCATGACGAAACCCGCCGAGGCCGCGGAGCGCATCGAGGCCCTCCGCGAGGCGATTCACCGTCACAACTACCTCTACTACGCGGAGAACCGTCCAGAGATCTCCGATGCGGAGTACGACCGGCTGTGGAAGGAGCTCCGCGCCCTCGAGGAGGCGCACCCGGATCTGATCACCGCGGACAGTCCCACCCAGAGCCCGGGAGGCCCCCGCGTCGAGGCCTTTGCGCCCGTCGAGCATCTGACGGCCATGCTCTCGCTCGACAACGCCATGTCCCCGGACGACCTGCGCGAGTTCGAGGCACGCATCCGTCGGGCCCTGCCCCAGGCCACGCTCGATTTCGTGTGCGAGCCGAAGATCGACGGCCTCGGCGTGGCCCTCCTGTACGAGCGCGGACGGCTCGTGCGCGGCGCCACGCGCGGGGACGGGCGCATCGGCGAAGACGTGACGCAGAACCTGCGTACCATCAAGACCATCCCGCCCACCCTTCACGGGCCGCTCAAGGACGCCAAGCGGCTCGAGGTCCGCGGCGAGGTCTACATGCCCCGCCAAGCCTTCGCCAAGCTGAACGCGCGGCTCGAAGAGGCCGGCGAGGCCACCTTCGCGAATCCGCGCAACGCGGCCGCCGGCGCGGTGAGGCAGAAGGACCCCGCGATCACGGCCACCCGGCCCCTCGAGATCTTTCTCTACCACGTGAGCATCCTCGAGCCCCCGCTCTTCGACACCCACTGGGAGCGGCTCGAAGCCCTCAGGCAAAGCGGCTTCCCCGTCAATCCGCGCTCGGAGCGCTGCCCGGATATCGAGGCGGTCATCGCCTATGGCCAGCGCCTCGAGGCCGAGCGGGACCAGCTCGACTACGAGGCCGATGGCGCCGTGGTCAAGGTCAACGACCTCGAGCAGCAGCGCCGCCTCGGGGCCACCGCCCATCACCCGCGCTGGGCCATCGCCTTCAAGTTCGCGGCGCGACAGGCGACCACGCGCGTCAAGGCGATCACGATCAACGTGGGCAAGACGGGCGCGCTCACTCCAGCCGCCGAGCTGGAGCCCGTCGAGCTGTCGGGCGTCACCGTGAGCAATGTCAGCCTGCACAACGAGGATGAGATCCACCGCAAGGACGTGCGTGTGGGCGATACCGTGCTCATCGAGCGCGCGGGCGACGTCATTCCCTATCTCGTCCAGGTCATCACCTCCAAGCGCCCGCCCGATACGGTGTCCTTCCAGATGCCGACGCACTGCCCCGCCTGCGGCGCGCCGGCCGAGCGCCCCGCCGGCGAGGCTATCTGGCGCTGCACCAACGTCGCCTGCCCCGCCCAGCTCAAGGAGCGGCTCTTCCACTGGGGCTCGCGGCGCGCCATGGACATCGAGCACCTGGGTGAGGTGGTCATCGAGCAGCTCGTGAACCGCGAGATGGTGAAGGACTTCGGCGATCTGTACGAGCTGGACGTCGAGCAGCTGGCCAGTCTCGAGCGTCTCGCGGCCAAGTCGGCCAAGAATCTCGCCCACGCCATCCAGGCCTCGAAGCGGCGCGGCCTCTCGCGCGTGCTGAACGGGCTCGGCATCCGGATGGTGGGCGAGCGCGCCGCTCAGCTCCTGGCCGCGCGCTTCGGCACCATGGATCGTCTCGAGCAGGCGAGCCAGGAAGAGATCAGCGAGATCTCTGGCATAGGGCCCAAGATCGCCGAGTCCGTGCACGGGTTCTTTCAGATGGACCGCAACCGCAAGACCATCGCCCACCTGCGCAAGGTCGGGCTCGACCTCAACGAGGAAGGCGTCTCGGACGAGCCCGGGCCGCTCACGGGCAAGACGGTGGTGCTGACGGGAGGCCTCAAGACGCTGTCCCGTGATCAGGCCAGGGACCTCATCCTTCGCGCGGGCGGCCGCGTATCGGGCTCGGTGTCCAAGAAGACCAGCTATGTCGTGGCGGGCGAGGAGCCCGGCGCCAAGGTCGAGGATGCCAAACGCCTACGCGTCACCATCCTCGACGAGGATGAGTTCCTCAAGTTGCTCGGGCGGCCCTCGTGAGAACGCTGGCCTTCATGCTGGCCCTCCTGCTCGCGGCGCCGGCGGTGGCCCAGACGCAGGCGCGCCCGCACATGACGCGCGAGCAAGCGCTGGCCGCGCTCGCCGGCACGGATCTCGAAGGGCGCAGGCAGGCCGCGGCCTGGCTCGGCGAGCTCGGCCGGCCCGCGGACTTGCCCGCCATGATGAAGACGCTGCGCGACCCTGACGAATTGGTGCGGACACTTGGTGAAAGCTCTATCTGGCAGGTGTGGAGCCGCTCCGGCGACGACAAGGTGGATGCCCTCTTCGCGGTGGGAGTCGAGCAGATGAGCCGCGGCGATGCCCCGGGCGCCATCGAGACCTTTACCAACATCATCCAGGCGCGGCCGGACTTCGCGGAAGGCTGGAACAAGCGCGCCACCATCTACTTCTTGACCGGGGAGTACGAGAAATCGCTCAAGGACTGCGACGAGGTCGTGAAGCGCAACCCGCATCACTGGGGCGTGCTCAGCGGCTACGGGCAGATCTATCTCCGGCTCGGCCAGCCGGAGCAGGCCCTCGCGTACTTCCAGCGCGCGCTGCAGGTCAATCCCAATCTCGCGCAGGTCGAAGCCATGATCGAACAGCTCAAGCAGGTGCTCATCGAGAAGCGCAAGGGCACCATCTAGGCATTCCACCGTCCCCCAAGGAGGACCACCCGTGCCGCTCTCCAGCCAGCAGATCGACGCCCTCACCAAGATCACCAGCCCCAGCGTCGCCAATGCCATCGAGACCTTCAAGATTCGCCCGCGGGAAGTCGGCAATGTCTCCTCGGAGATCCGCGGGCTCTTTCCCGAGCTCGGCCCCCTCGTCGGGTACGCCGCCACCTGCATCATCCGCGCCGAGCAGGGCCCCATCGACGGTCATCGCGCCAGCACCTACGGCTGGTGGGATTTCGTGCTGAGCATTCCCGCGCCGCGGGTCATCGTCGTCCACGATCTCGACGAGCCGCGCGGCCAGGGCGCCCAGTGGGGCGAGGTGCAGGCCAACATCCACCGCGCCCTCGGCTGCGTCGGCGTGGTCACGGATGGCTCCGTGCGCGATCTGGACGAGGTCCGCGCCCTGAAGTTCCAGTTCGCGGCCGCCCACATCTCCGTCTCCCACGCCAACGTCCACATGGTCGACTTCGGCATCCCCGTCAAGGTGGGCGGCGTGTGGATCAAGCCGGGCGATCTCGTCCATCTCGATCAGCACGGCGTGGTCACCATCCCCGAGGAGATCGCCCCCCAGATCCCCGCGGCCATCGCCAAGGTCGAAGCCGACGAGAAGAAGATCATCTCCACCTGCCAGGCCTCGGGCTTCTCCGTGGACAAGCTCAAGGAGCTCTACAAGCAGATCCGCCCCGGCACGTACTGAGCGCGGGCGATGTCGCCTGACCGTCGGATCCGTTTCGGGGCGCTGCTCCGCCAGGCCGACAATCGCTGGCCGGCCATCGCGGAGTCCGCGCGCATCTGCGACGACCTCGGCTTCGACTCCATCTACTTCATCGACCATCTCCTCGCGCTGCCCGATCCGTCGAGCGACATCCTCGAGTCGTGGACGACCATGACGGCGTGCGCGACGATCACGAAGCGCGTGCGCGTGGGCGGCAACGTGCTCTGCAACTCCTTCCGCTCCCCCGCCCTCCTGGCCAAGATGGCCGCCACCCTCGATCAGATCAGTGGCGGCCGATTCGAGCTTGGTATCGGCGCCGGCTGGCACGAGCTGGAGTACCACGCCTACGGCTTCGACTTTCCGAGCCCGGGCGTACGGATCGACCAGCTCGCCGAGGGCATCCAGATCATCAAGCGGCTGTGGGCGGGCGAGCAGTTCGACTTCGCCGGGATACACTACCGGCTGAAAGGAGCCATCTGCCGGCCGCGCCCGCTCCAGTCTCCCCGTCCGCCGATCATGATCGGCGGCGCGGGCGAGAAGAAGATGCTGCGGCTGGTCGCTCAGGAGGCCGACATCTGGAACGCGTCGGCGGGCAACTATGCGCAGCTCGACCACAAGACCGCCGTGCTGCGCGAGCACTGCCGGGCCGTCGGTCGCGACTTTGCCAGTCTCGAGCTCTCGCTCCAGGACCTCGTGGTCATCGCGCCGACCGACGCGGCCCTCCAGGCCCCCCTCGAAGACGCGCGCCAGCGCCTCGCCTTCTTCGGCGATGTGGACAAGATCGCGACCATCGGCACGCCCGACCGGTGCATCGAGACCCTGCGACATAAAGTCGCCCAGGGCATCACGTACTTCATCTGCCTGTTCACCGACGGCGGCCAGCCCGAGACCGTCCGACTCTTCGGCGAGCGCGTCCTCCCCGCGTTTCGCTGACCCGCATGCGCGTCGGCCTGTCCATCGATCCGCCCCTGGCCACCATCCCCGCGCTGCTGCGCCAGGAAGGCGTGGACGTCTACCAGACCGTGCTGCGCGACCCGGGCCGCTTCGGCAACTACGGCGTGCCCGAGCCGGCCGACCGCGCCGCGCTCGTCGAGGGTCTGGAGGGGCGCCGGGTCTGGGGTGTGGCGCACGGCTCACTGCTCATCAACCTGGCCAGCCCCGAGGGCCGCATCCGCAACTCCTCGGTCTCGAGCCTCCTCGCCGATCTCAAGGTGGCGGCGGAGGTCGGGCTCGACGCCGTGTGCTTTCACGTGGGCTACGCCAAGGGGCACCCAAGCGCGGAGGCGGCCCTGACCCTCGCCACGCGCAAGCTGGGCGAGCTGATCGCGCGCATGCCCGAGGGCCCCCGGCTGCTCCTCGAGAACTCCTGCGAGGGCAGCGAGCTGGGCCAGACCATCCCGGAGCTGGCGCGCCTCGTGCGCGATGTCGGCGCGCCCGGCGATCGCTTCGGCCTTCTCATCGACACCTGCCATCTCCACGCCGCCGGCTTCGATCTCTCGGGCGAGGCCGCGGGCCAGCGCCTGGCCGACGCCCTGGCCGACGAGGGAATGCTGGAGCGGGTGGTCGCCTTCCATCTCAATGACTGCCAGCTTCCCTGCGGGGCGCATCGCGACCGGCACGCCGCCCCCGGCGCGGGGACCATCGGCATGGGCGTGATCTCGGTCGCGACGCATCCTCCCTTCGCTACTCTCCCAGGGGTGCTCGAGCTCTCCATCGAGGACGCGCGGCAAGGATTGGCCTTTCTCCGGCAGCATGGGGCGACAAGCGCCTAGGGCTTGCCTTGGATCTGGAAGATATGTATCTTCTAGATATATGAGGAGACCCATGAGAGCTCGCACACTCGTCTCGGTGGTTTTGGCTGTGGGCATGCTGGCGGGGGGATGCGCCGCCCTCGCGGTCTGGTCGGCTCCCGAGAAGGCGCCCAGTCCCGAACGGACGGCCTTGGCCGTGCGGGTCGACGGGCTGTTCTGGCAGACCCTTCACGGCGGCGAGTTTCAGAAAATCCCCGAGGCCCTGACCGCCCTCAAGGCGGCCTACCTCGAGAATCCCAACGACGCGGTGACGGCCGCGCATATCGGCTGGATGCACGTGTGGCGCCTCGCCGAGCGGGCCCGCCTGGCCTCCGAGCCCCGCGATCCCGGCATCACGGACCATGCCGTGCTCGCCCGCAAGTATTTCGAGGAAGCCGTGCGACTGAATCCTCGCGAGGCGCGGTACCTCGGCTTCTACGCCTCCCTGCTCATGACGGAAGGCGCGATCCACAAGGACGAAAAGCTCCGCCGCCGCGGGTACTACACCATGCGGGAGGCCGTGGCGGCCTGGCCCGAGTTCAACTATTTCACCGCGGGCTACGGATTCTCGACTCAGCCCCACGACTCCCCGCGCTTCCGCGAGGGCCTGGAATACCAGTGGCTCACTCTCGATGTGTGCGTGGGTGAGAAGGTGGATCGGGCCAACCCGGACTTCGCCAAGTACATGCGCCGGGAAACCAAGGAAGGTCCCAAGCGCGTGTGCTGAACTCCTGGATCGCCCCCCACAACTTCGAAGGATTCTTTCTCAACTTCGGCGACATGCTGGTGAAAGCCGGCGACCCCGACACCGCGATGAAGATCTATCGCGACGCTCAGCACACGCCGGACTACGCCGCCTGGCCTTACAAAGGCGTGCTCGAGGACCGCATGCGCGATGCCGCGCGCAACGTGGAGGCCTTTCGCCAGGACAACCCTCCGCCGGGCGCGCCCACCCTCATGGTGCGTTCAACCTACGCCTGCATGGGGTGTCACCAGCGATAAGCGCCCGGACGGTCGCTCAGGCGGTCGCGGCCTTCAGATCGTCGAGCTGACGGCGGGCGCCCGCGACCATCGAGGCCAGGTCGGAGGTGAGCATGATGAGGTCGAAGCCGCGCTTCACCGCCCCTGCCGCGAAGGCCGCGCTCGCGCAGTGCATGCACGCCTTGATGCCGTGCTTGTGCGCGGCCTCGCGGATGCGGTCGCACGTGGCCACGTGCACGGGGTCGGGATTGTCGCCGCGCGGGGCCATGCCCAGGGCGAAGGAGAGATCGGAGGGGCCGATGTAGACGGCGTCGAGCCCGGGAGTGGCGCAGATGGCGTCCAGGTTGTCGAGCCCTTCCTTGGTCTCGATCATGGCCATGACGACGATCTCGTCATTCGCCTTGGCGAGGTAGTCGGCGCCGCCGTAGTGCACGGCGCGCACCGGCCCCGACGAGCGCATGCCCACGGGCGGATAGCGGCAGGCGCCCACCGCCTTGGCCGCGTCCTCGGCGGTATTGATCAGCGGCACGATGATGCCGTAGGCGCCCAGGTCCAGCGCCTTCATGATCGTCGCGGGGTCGTTCCACGGCACCCGCACCACCGGCACCGTGTCAGTCTGCGAGATCGCCTGCAGCATGGGCCAGACATCGCTCATGTCGGTGGTGCCGTGCTGCATGTCGACGCAGAGGGCATCGAAACCCTGCCGCGCCATCACCTCCGCGGTGAACCCGTGGGACACGGAGAGCCAGCCCAGCGTCACACACTTCTTGTCACGCCACATCTGCTTGATCCTGTTCGGTCGCACTGTCGCACCTCGCGTCGTGGGATAGCCGGTGGCCCGGCGAGCGCGCGAAGCGTAACACATCTGGCGTTGCCGGTCATGGTGGGGCATCATGGGGCGCGGCCGGCCGCACCCACTCCACGGGCAATCGATGAGGAGGCGACGATGGCGAGGATCGAGCCACTGGGAATCCAAGAAGTCGACCAGGAGATCCGGCATCTCTGCGAAGAGGCCGAGCGCCAGACCGGCACCTCGGCCGGCCCGCGCACGTACGCTCGGAACCCCGGCGTGCTCAAGGCCCTCACGGCGTTCCGCGCCACCCTGGCCCGCGATGGCATGATCGACCCCGTCCTCCGCGAGCTGGTGCGCTTGAAGATCGCCGCCCTCAACGCCTGTCGCTACTGACTCACCGTGCGCTATGCCGGGGCCCGGCATGCGGGGGCGACCGATGCGAAGATCGCCGCGATCGACGACGAGACCTCGGACCTCTTGAGCCCGCGCGAGCGAGCGGCCATCCGGTTCGCGGAAAAGCTCGCTGTCGACCACCACAAGGTCGACGACCCCCTCTGGTCCGAGATGCGCCAGCACTTCTCGGAGGCGGAGATCATCGAGCTCGTCGCCCACACCACGCTCTACATCGGCTTCGGACGGTTCAACGAGATCGTGGGGCTCGATCCCGCCTAGGTCGGGATCGTCAGGAAATGCGCCAGCTCTTGTCCACGTAGCGGCGGCCGTCCACCTCCGACACCTGGATGGCGGCGCGGTAGGCGCCCGCCTCCACGGTGAGGACGCGCGTCTCGACCGCGACCTGCTCGGGGTCGGCCGGGCCTTCGAGCGCCTCATGGAGAACGCGGCCGTCGAGCCCGCCGCCCTCGGCGATGCCGAGAAGGGCGAGGATGGTCGGGGACACGTCTACGTTGCCCGCGGGCGCGCGGACCGTGGTCCGCTTCTTGAAATCCACGCCCCAGGCCAGGAGCGTGTTGCGCACGTTCCAGGGGCTCATGCTGCCGTGGTCGCTCGCGTAGAGCTTGGCCCCGCCGCTGACATTCGCCAGGTCGCTCCCCGGCACTCCGAACGCGTTGGGTCGTGAGCCCCAGGGAAACGTGAAGAGCAGATCGGCGCCACGCTCCTGGTTGGCCGCGTGGATCAGCTCGAGGGAGAACGTCCCCTCGACCGCCCCGCGCGGGTCCGCGGGCGCCCGGCCCGCCACGAAGACGACCCCGCCCCACTCCTGCGACTGAACGAACCGCGCGATCCGCCCGATCCGTTCGCCGTCATGGTTCTCGACGTGGAGGGCCACGGCCTGCCCGCTACTCGCGAGAACCACGTCGCCCGAGTCGGGAGACGCCTTCAGCCGGGCGTCGATCAGGGCGCGGGCCACGTCTACCCCGGCCGTGTTCGTGCTGAACCCGTGGTCGGAGGCCACGAACACGTCGGTGGACGCAGTCAGACCGAGGTCATCGAGGGTCGCCAGCACGTGCGCGATCTCGCGATCGTCGTGGGCCAGGGCCTCGCGCGCGGACGGCGAGCCCACGCCCGAGTGGTGCTGGCTGTGATCCGGCTCGGTCAGCCAGTCGATCACGACGGTGGGCGCGAGCTCGGGAAGCACGTACTCGCGCAGCACCTGCTGTGTCCACGCGACCGACGCGTCGTAGCGCGGCGCCCCTGCCTCCTTCCCCGGGGCCGGCCCGAACTTGGCGAGGATGGCCTCGCTCACGTGGGCGGGGTAGGCCACGGTCTTGCCCGGCTCGAGATAGCCGTTGACGAGCACGCCCACTCCCGAAAGCGACTTTGGATTCAGCAGGAAAGCGCTGCCCGTCGAGCCCGAGCTGACACCGGCCAGCGAGCGCCCGTGGGCCTGGAGACGCTCGGCGAGCGTCGGGGTCCGCAGGAGGTGACCGCCGGTGGCCTCGTCGAGCCGCAGGAGGTGGCGGTGGTTGCCCGTGTCGAAGGCGCGCCGCGGATAGACGGCGGGGATGTACATCTGGTTGCCCAGGAGGCCGTTCGTGCCCGGCTGCGTCCCCGTGGAGAGCGCGGCCGCGTTGACGCGGGTCACCGTGGGGAACACCGCGTGGCTGTTCGTGAAGTCCACGCCCTCGGCGCGCAGCCGGAACAGGGTGGGCGTGTCCCCCGGGGTGATGGCGTCGGGGCGGAGGCCGTCGACCACGAAGACGATGACGAAACGCGTGCCGTTCTGCATGGGGGGCGGGTCTCCCGTGGTAGTCTAGCCAAGTCACGCCGTGTGCGGTCGGCATCTCAATGAGGAGACCCGACGTCCGTTGATCCTCG